>JALWMN010000087.1 GCA_027083895.1 Campylobacteraceae bacterium | reverse complement strand
ATGTAGCAACGAGAGCTCAATGGAGAGGTGCAATTCCCTATCTTTTAATCTTTGGTAAGAATGGAGAGGTAGCTACAATCCAAAGAGGTTTGGTTAGCGAAGAGTATATCGAAAATGTTATCAAACAGCTCGATAAACCACAAGCTACTACTGCACAAAAAGAGAGTAACACTACTGCTCAAAAATAATTTATATTAAAAAATAATAACCGTAAATTGCTTTACTTTAGCAATTTGCATAATCTTGCTACAACAGCTGAACAATCCCATCTTTTATAATTATGAGGCCCTCTAACTCAGCCTCATAAACTCTTTCACCATATTTAGAAAGAGCTGCTTCAAGTGTAGGTGAAGTCTCTAAAAACTCTATAAACGGATCCTCCTCTTGCTTGGCTGCTCCAAATCGATTGGCAAACTCCTCTATATCATAGATTACTTTTGCTTTTCCATCGCGAATGAGGCTATTTGTTCCACTACTATCACTTAATCGGTGTGGCAAAACAAAGATTTCTTTGCCCATCTTAAGAGCAAACTCAACACTTCGCATACTACCACTATTTAATTCTCCTTCAGTTACAATAAGCACTTCCCCTAAAGCGACTACAAGCTCGTTTCTTGCTACAAAGCTCCATGGTCTTGCATGAAAACCAGCCTCATAAAAACTAAGCGTTAAACCCTTTTTTTCAATATCTATAATAAGATTTTTATTGACTACTGGATAGCGAATATCTAAGCCATTTGCCATAACTGCAATTGTATTTTCTGCACCTGCCCCTTGATGTGCAATTGCATCTACACCCATTGCAGCCCCACTTACTACAACCACTCCTCTTTTAGCTAGAGCCCTTGCTAGCTTATAGGTAAAATCTTTGGTATACGCTAATGGCCTTCTTGTACCAACAATTGATACTTTTCTTCGCTTTAAAAGTCTACTATTTCCAATATACCAAAGTGCTTTTGGTAACTGTGCCATAAGCTCGCACTCTTTTGGAATACTCTCTAGTAGTCTCATTTTAATTCATCGATATAGATTACTTCATATCGCTTTAGTAAATTACGGCTCTTTTTGAGTGCTCTAAAGGTTTCAGGATGTGGGTGTCCAATCATAACTACATACCCTTTTCTTCTTGCTATTGCTAAAGCTTTACGAATCTCTTTTTTAATCGCACCAACACTTACTCTATTATCTATAAAAAGATCTGACTTAATATATTTTACACCAAACTCTTTTGAAATTTTAGCTATTTGGGAATGCTCTGTTGTACGACTATCGACAAAATTAAAACCATATTTTCTTACTGCTCGAAAGAGTCGTTTAGAAGCAAGGTAATTACTTGTAAAGAGACTCCCCGTGTGGTTATTTATATATTTTGCATTTGGGAAAAGCCGTCTTATCTCTGCTACTCTTGCATTTATATCTTTTTGGCTCGCACTACTTAAAAGAGTTTTATACATGCGATTCATCTGCTTGCTTCTTGACTCAAGTGGTAGGTGCACCATAAAGTGCTTTAAACCTCTTGCTAAGAGGTGGCTTTGCATATTCATCTTACTTGGTGGAAAAATAGAAGGTGTCACGTTAAAAGGAAGAGATTTTACTTTACGCAACTGCCAGCGATGCGAAATATCATCTATTATAATAACTACCTTTCCCCTTTTATATTTACTGTGTTTTTGAGAAGACTGAACTTGTTTCATATACTGTTTATGATGCTTTCGTTTATGGTGTACTCTCTGTTTGACTCTATGTACACTTTTAGTACTAAAGGACTCAACCACTTCTACTTTTGCACCAAAAACAATAGTAACTAAGAGAAAAAGTGTTACAATATATCTATTAAGCAAACCATCCCTTTATAAAAACTTACTAATTATACAAAAAAAGGCATTAAATGGAAGAAAAAGAAAAACTCATTGAAGAGATAAAAGAGCTCTGGAGCAACAACGACATACCAGAATTCGACATAGCACCTGAACTCTTAGAGTATTTAACTCTTAGCGACCTTAAAGAGTTAAAGGCAAAGATTCTTCAATCGCAAAAGTTGCTTAGCGAAGAGCAGAAAGAGTGGCTCTTTCAATTTAGAAAATATTAATTAATATAATCTTCTGCATCAATCGCTTCTATACCCCTATTTTTTGCCTCTTGAGCCATTATTCCAGTAGCTTCAGAGGAGATTAATTTTTTATTCATATCATAAAGCCTTGCACTACAAACCCCACAGCTTGGACTTCTATCTTTGCCAATAAAAAGTTCTATCTCTTTATTGGTATCAAAAAAGGCTTTTGCATACTCTTTTATTGGTGGAGTTAAATCTGCTTGCGTAAGATTGGAAATAGCCTTAATTTCACCATCTTTCTTCACCAAATCCATTGTAGGCCTTGGTGTCCCGTAACAAAAATCTTCGGGACAAAATGGAATAAGCTCATGCCCCTCTAGCTTTCCTAAAAGCTTTGGGTCATAATTCTCACTCCCATCATAACGACACTTATTGCCAAGCAAACACGCTGATATTGCAACTTTCATTCATTCCCTTTTTACGATAGCTCTAGGCTCTTAGCCCTAAGCTCTTAGCTCTTTTAAGCCACAAGCTTAAAAGATCACCACTGACTTAATCTCAGTAAACTCCTCAAGTGCAAATTTAGGACCCTCTTTACCAATACCTGATTGCTTTATTCCCCCATATGGCTGAATATCAAAGCGAACAGTAGGAATATCATTAATAACAACACCTCCCGCTTCAGCATCATCAATAAAGGCTTTTGCATGCTGAAGGTCATTTGTAAAGATACTATACTGCAGACCATATGGAGAGGCATTTATCTTCTCTACTGCCTCATCATAATTTGCAACCTTTACAAGTGAGACTATTGGAGCAAAGACCTCTTCGCAGATGATCTTCATATCATCTTCTACATCTACCATCACTGTAGGTGGAAAAATTCCATCCTCCTCTTTCCCACCAACAAGAACTTTTGCACCCTCATCTATCGCACTTGCCACCCATCGTTTTGCTCTTAGAACAGCATCTTCATTGATAAGCGGTCCCATAAAGGTATCCTCTTCATAAGGTGAGCCAACTTTCAAATTTTGAGCCTCTTTTGCGAGTGCATTTGCAAACTCATCATATATCGCTTCGTGTACATAGATTCTCTGCAACGAGATACAGACTTGCCCACTATTATAAAACGAGCCAAAGGCACACTTTTTTGCTGCATCAGCAATATCTGCACTCTTATCAATAAAAGTTGCAGCATTCCCACCAAGCTCTAAGGCCACCTTTTTGATTCCAGCATTTTGCATAATAATTCGCCCAACTTGTGCAGAGCCTGTAAAGCTAATTACTCGTGGAATTGGATTACTTACAAGTTCACTTCCAACTTCAGCATCGCCATAGACAACGCTTAGTGCATCTTCTATAGCATACTCACTCTCAATAAAGAGTTTGGCTAACTCATAGGCACACATTGGAGCCTCTGGCGTTGGCTTTAAAACGACTGCATTTCCAGCACCAAGTGCAGGTGCAATCTTATGGGCTATTAGGTTTAGCGGAAAATTAAATGGTGTTATACAACTTGCAACTCCAACAGGAACTCGCTTAAAGTAAGCAAGGGCTTCTCGTCCACTTGGCATTGCATCAGTGGCAATCGTCTCACCATGCAAATTAATAAGCTCTTTTGCAGTAAGCTCTATTGTCTCAGCACACCGCTGCACCTCGATTTTGGCAAAGATATAGGGCTTTGCAACCTCATCGACAATAAGCTTTGTAAAATAATTCTCTCGCTCTCTTAATTTATTAGCTACATCCTCAAGCCACTTTATTCGTTGATGCAATGGAACTTTTGCTGCCTTTTTACTTGCACTTTGGGCTATCTCTAAAGCTCGCTTAGCATCTTCGGCACTACACACTGGATAACTACTTACTACCTCTTTACTATAAGGATTTTTAATCTCAACTCTCGCCACTCTATCCTCTTGCGTAGAGCCAAAAAAGATCTTTGCTCTCCCCTCTTTTTTCTGCTCAAACAGACTAAACATATTAACATCTCCTAAAGCTACTTTAAAAGTTATTATACACTAAAGGAGTAAATAAAAGAGCTTATCAAAGAGAGTAAAAAAAGAAGAGAGTAAAAAAATTAAGTTTCTGGCAATATTGTAAAACTATTTACGATTGCAATATAGATTACACTTCCAAAAAATATAGATAAAAGAGATCTCCTAAATATTAGATGTATTAAAATAGTAATTAATATCCCACATATTTTATATAGCAATATTTGTGAGCTTGCATCTTGTGCATAGAACATATACAAAGTTAATACTACAAGTAATACAAGTGGAAATTCTCTATTTAAATAAAGGAGCCTCGTGTAATATCTTTTTAAAAATATAAATGGTAAATATCTTGTCATTAAATTAGCAATAGCAGCCATCAATATTTCAGTCATATTTATTCCTTATTGTAATAATAGAGAATGCAAATAGTATTGAAAATATCAAACTATTATTAACACCTAAATAATAGAAAATATAAAATGAGACTCCGCCTAAAATAAGCGGAAAAAATTTTTTTGTTTTCATAAAATCGTCGACTATAATAACAACAAAAAGTGCTATAAGTATAAAATCTAATCCTTTTAACTTAAAATCAACATATTGAGCAAAAACAACTCCAGAAATAGTACCTATAATCCAATAAATATGATTTAACATAGAGACATAGAGTTCAAATTTAGAATCACTCTCTTTATTACTGAGGATTGCAAAAGTTTCATCTGTTAGTGCAAAAATTTTATATAAACTATCTCTATATCTCTCTAAAAAAGTTAAAGAGTAAAAAAATTGCCTAAAATTTAAAAGAAAGGATGTAACAAATATATCAAAGAGTGAAAATTTTTGATACATTGCTATCAATAAGAACTGTAGTGAACCAGAATAGATAATAATAGACATTAATATGAGTAAGTATGGATTTACTCCCAGCTTTATTCCTAAAACTCCAAATGAAAAACTTAGAAAATAATAACTTATTAATAGAGACCGTTCAAAACTCCGTGTCAGTAACTATTAGTAACACTTTAAAAAGTGTTACACGAGACCGTTCAAAACTCCGTGTCAGTAACTATTAGTAACACTTTAAAAAGTGTTACACCTCCAGCTTAAACCTCCAAATATTTATCTAACCTCCCTTCGAAAAATATAGTCAGTTGTGAAAGTGTA
>JALWMN010000086.1 GCA_027083895.1 Campylobacteraceae bacterium | reverse complement strand
GCACTCAAGTGTCTTGTGAGTTTTCGACCTATACTTACATAAGCACCCTTCTCCTCTTTTTTGTAATCGATAAACTCATATGCTTGATGGTAGACACCAACAGAGAGGCTATAGAGAGAATCAAAAATTCTTGGATCTGTTAAACTAATATTATATGTATGAGACTTCTTAGTCTTTTCAACCTGCAAACTATAGCCAATACCTGATCCAAAAACATTTCTATCAGAGATAGAAGCATTAATACCTAAACCATCATAACTACCGTAACTTAATCCTGCAGAGATACTTCCTGTATGTGCCTCTTTTACCTTTACATCTAAATCAACAGCATTACCACCAACTCTCTTTGGAACAATCTCAACACTATCAAAAAACCCTGTTCTTTGAAGCTCATATTGGCTCTCTTTAAGATCTGTTAAATTAAATTGATCACCAGGTGCTAGGTAGATATATCTTCTTACAACATGCTCTTTAGTTTTTGTATTTCCAGAGATCTTCACATCATGTACTCTAATCTTCTGACCAGGTTGCACTACATAACGTACCGAAATAGTATGGTCTGGATTTTTTCTAAATTGTGGTTGTGCATTTGCAAATGCGTACCCTTGATCTGCAGCCTTCTCAATAAGCATATTCAAATCATGTCGTAAATGCTCAACATTAAAAATCTTTCCACTCTTTAATTTAAATTCACTTTGATACTTTGCAAGGTCTACACCTGGTGCTTGAGCCAACTCCACACTCTTAACCGGATATGGCTCTCCTTCATTACGGATATTAAATGTTACCTCGGCAGTTTTTGAAGCAAAATTTGTTTTCATAAGTGGTTTATCTACAACAACATCCAAATAACCTCTTTTAAGATACTCATCTCGTACACGAGCTTGATCAAGCTCAAGTTCAGAAGGAATTGCCTCTC
This sequence comes from Campylobacteraceae bacterium, assembly GCA_027083895.1. GTDB lineage: Bacteria > Campylobacterota > Campylobacteria > Campylobacterales > Sulfurovaceae > JAADEQ01. The sequence goes on along the minus strand of JALWMN010000086.1, from coordinate 4,335 downwards.
CTCCACCTACCAACCAAGAGAATATTCCCCCTTTTTTATTGGTAATATGGCTCTCTAAAATATCACTACTCAATTTCTTATTACCAATAAATGTTACTTTTGTAATCTTGATTGGATCACCTTTATCGATATTAAATGATACTTTCACACCATCATCACTCTGCACAGCATTTACATTAACTTTCGCATCAACATATCCTGCCTGCTTTAAACCTGCCTCTAATCGCTGCTTTGCAGCTTCGATTGCACCAATAGAGTAACTATCCCCTTCATGAATTCCTGTAATTGAGCTTATCTTCTCTGCTGAGATCCCTCTACTCTCTATCTTTGTAATCTTACCAGAGAGATTTGGCAATACAGCAAAGAGTGCACCAGCAGTCACCATAGATAACAATGTCACTTTCTTTAACATCCTTCGACCCTTTTAAATGGTTTTCTTAACCTATATCATATCCTCTTTTTAATAAAAAATTAATAGAGTATTCATATTTTTTAGCATATATATTAATTTTTTTTAAAAAATGGGAGATATATGTCGAACTCAAGAGGGGTTTAAAGCTTTAAAATCTCCACTTTCACATCTCCATAGCAAGCCATATCCCCCTCACTACTTGAAATTGGAGGCGTTAAGATATTCACCCCTTTTGTCCCCATATAGATAACAACTGTATCATCGCGTAGTGTTTTATCAACCTTAGCACTACACTTTAATTCGCCCCAGAGAGACTTAACGATTACATCTTCGCCATCACTCACATCTATCCCCTCAGGAATATAGACCACTCTCTCAAGTGTATTAAATTGCGTATTAATTGTTTTGTTAGTTTTTGGTGTCAAAAGCCAAAACTCAGATTCGCTCTTTACTACTTTACGTCGAAAACTACGCAATGCTTTAATATTCTCAAAATCATCATAAAAATCATCAATAAATTCAAACTCCTCATCTCCCTCTTCTCCAAAACCGTTACTATAAGGAATCTCTTGATACCCTGGTGCCAAATAGAGGTCACCCTCTCTTTTTGCTTGCGATAAAATCGAATTTATATAGTAATGCTCCTCTTTAATTGGCTCTGCTCCCAATCGCTTCAGAAGCTCTTGCGTAAAATCATACTCGCTAATCCCAATGTTGCTCTCATAGACACGATTCATCTTTTGCATATATTGATGCCCATACGAGAGACGAATATCCTCCTTCTCTAAAAAGTTTTTTGCTGGTATAACTATATCCGCTAATTTGCTCGTCTCATTCTCATAGAGCCCAAAATAGATCAAATGCTCTACACCCTCAAGCTCCTCTTTTACTCGCAAACTACAAGGCATCGACTCAGCTGGATTACCCCCTTGTACCAATACACTCTTATATTTACTAAATGGTGTTGTTGCTATAGGTTCTGTCTTTGTCGTAACACTAAAAGGGTTCTCTAACTCTAGCTGTGAATTTGCAAGAAAGCTCACTCCGCATCCCTCTTTACCAAAGAGCCCTAGTAATGCAGCAAGAGCATCAATTGCTCGAAGGGTAGAGTCTCCTATCTCATGCCTTTGTACTCCAGCACCAACTAAAAATACTACACGTTTCTTCTGAAGCATCAGAAGTAGGTCTCCAATATCGTTTAAACTCACTCCAATATGCTCTAAAATAGCCTTGATTCGAAAGGTTCGTGTAAACTCATAAAACTCTTCATACTCACTTGCATTTCTCTCAAGCCACTCAATATCATGAGCATCCTCCATCATTAAAAAGCGAGCAAGAATAATTGCTAAATAGAAATCCCCGCGAGGGCGGATCTGCAGATGTAACTTTGCCTTTTTGGCAATTGGAGTTACGCGAGGATCAATAACTGCAATCTCTTTATCTTTCAAATATGGCATTATATGCGAGTTTGTTACTGTCACATTGCGACCCCATACTACAACCACCTCACTCTTAGCTATCTGCTCAGGAGGTAAGAGCCTATTCACACCACGAGAGGCAACAATTCCAGCATCGCCAGCACCATCACAAAGACTCCCTCGAGTCAATACCCCATCGCTACTTTTTGCTAAAAGATTAGTAACTTTTTGCATAACTCCTAGATTTCCAGAGCCTCGCCAAAGGAGCCACGGCTTCTCTTCTAAAGCTTTAGCTACTGCATCAAGAGCCTCCTCCATAGAGACCTCTTTACCATTTATCCGTGGCTTCTTTATACGATCTGTCTCATGCAGATGTTTATAGAGGTGGGCACAAAGTGCTCCATTTGTATATGGAAGATTACTCCCTCCAACTAATTTATGTGGTTGACTTGCATCACACACAACCGAACATGCATCAAAACAATCAAGCGGACATGCTGTCTGTATCATTTAAACTCCACCTTTACAAGTTTAGAGAACTCTTTAACATTTGGAACCTCAATCTCAACTCTATATGATGAGATATATTTCGTATCTGCAACTCTCCATATCTTTTTAATTGTTGCACTACTCTTATTGCCATCAATATAGATCTGCTTCTGCTTAATCCCCTCTAACTCATCAGCAGACAAGTAGAGTGTAAGCTTACCTTTTTGAATATTCATAACTGTCGCAAGTGGCATTCCAACCGTTACAAACTCCCCAGCCTCAACATTTAATCTATAAAGATAGCTATTTGAGACAGTAACTCGTTTCTTCTCAATTGTATCTCTTAGTAGATCTATCCTCTGCTTAAGCGAAACTCTTTGACTCTTAAGATTTAAAATCTTCTCTAATGTTGCACTATATTGACTCTTTGCAGCAACATAAGCTGCATAGAGTGCATCTTTTTGACTCACAGAACTACTCGAAAGTGGTGCCACACGCTCATAAAGTGATTTTTTTTTCTGCATATTTTTACGTAAATCAGCAACCATTTTACTATTGAGATCTATCATCTTCTCTACTAATTTCAATGACTCTAGAGTAGATTGCAAATCTTTTTTGTTTAAACGATCATCAATCTGAACAATTACACCATTTACAACCTCGCCTTCTCTTTCTTTGAGGCTCTTTAAAACCTCTCCACTGGCTTCGGCTTTAATCGTAATACTCTTTAATGGCTCAATTTTAGCAAAGTGTTCACCTGCTAATAATCTATTTATCGATACTATACTCAATAGCAAAAAAATACCTATACGCTTCACGCTTTTTATACTCCACCTTTGATCACTCAAAGAGTTATTCTACTTAAATATAGATTTTATGTTGCACTAATTTAGCTAAAATCTTCAAATGTGTCAAGAAATGTAAAGCATTAAAGTAAAAATTTTAGCAAAATGAAAGAAATCAACACACAAAATTTTTAGAGTTTCGAAAATAAGATTATTAATAGCAGCAAAGAATCAATAAAGTTGCTTCGTAGGTATGGCTATAAGCCGGGTTCTGTTGTAGATAGTTATTTATCTAAGCTATCTATTACTAGATAACTTTAGCGAAGTACACAAATGCAAGGCTTTTACCTGGTACTTCTTGCTGCGGATTGGGTTTACCTGGCTACCTATGTTACCATAAGTACCGGTGGTCTCTTACACCACCCTTTCACCCTTACCGGAAAGCGGGGTCAGACCCACAAAAGTTTCATTGTTTTACAACAAAACTTTTGAGGTCTGACCCGCTTTTGGCGGTCTACTCTCTGTTGCACTTGCCCTTGGGTTACCCCAGCCATCTGTTAGATGGAATCCTGCCTTGCTGCAGCCCGGACTTTCCTCCTGCCCATACTTACCACTCAATACTCCTATACATAAGTACTCAAGGGTAAGTATGGGCAGGCAACTATCCACCATACCTACAACAAAGCAATTATACCATATTTTGACAAAAAGATAAAATAGTGCTATAATATTATATAGTATTATTTATAATTTAGAAAAATAAAGGAGCATATCTTGAAACTAAAACTTTTTGCAATAGCTGCAGCAACTGCACTACTTATGAACAGTTGTGCACTACAAAATCAATCACTTGTACGCGATAATAGCAATCCTCGAACAAAAAATGGAGCCCTCATTGGTGGATTAGTTGGTGCCTTTATAGGGGCAAGTAAATCTAAAAATAAACTCAAAGGAGCAGTAATTGGTGGTACTGCTGGTGCAGTAGTTGGTGCTGGTGCTGGATATATTCTTGATCAACAAGCAAACGAGGTTGCTAACGCTCTTGGGACAGGTGTAAGTGCTGATCCATTAGCTGCAATCGATCCAAATAGATCTATTGTAGTCACAAAAAGCGATAAATTTGTAAAGATAATGTTTAGAGATGCAATGATGTTCCCATTTGACTCTGATAAACTCAGACCAAGTGCTCAACTTAAAGTTGCTAAACTTGCATCTGTACTACAACGCTATC
>JALWMN010000085.1 GCA_027083895.1 Campylobacteraceae bacterium | reverse complement strand
GCCTCTTTTCCTTCTGGATAATCTTTTACACTTAAAGAGTAGCTTCCATTAGTTTGTTTTAATGTAATTAAGAGTACAAAACCTTTCTCTTTATTGCACCCTTTTTTATAGCTATCCATCACCATCTCACTAATTGCGGTTGCTGCAATTACAGCATCATTTACGGCAAGTGTTGCATCGATATCAGTTAAAATCTTTATTGGACACTTCTGATCAGCATAGAGCATCTTAATCTGCTCTATAATCTCCTCTACAACACGCTTCATATCTATCGTTGTTAAATTTTTACTCTCTAGCATATGGGTGTAGCAGATAGAGATCGCTTGCATCCGCTGCTCAATATTTGTTAGCTGCTTTGAAAGCTTTGTATAATCAATATTGCTACCATCAGTTTGTAGTGATAAGAGTATCTGCTTAAAGTTGTTATCGATTATAGTATGGATATCATGTTTAAGTATCTCTTTTGCCTCATTGAGTGCATCTAGCTCCTCTTTTTTCGTCTGGAGCATATTCTCAATAAGATATTTACGATCAAGCCCTTCAATAACACTATTACAATCACTCTTCTCTTTTTGAATATAACTATAGAGATACTGCCCTGCTATAAAAAGAAGTGCTACTGTTATCAAAAGAAGCATACTCTCTTGCAGCAGGCTAAATCCAAGAGCCCCCATAGCTATAGCAATCTGCGAAACAAAAAGGAGGAACAGTATAATATATCCAAATAATGGAAAAAAGAAAATATTCTCTTCTTGAAGTTTACGATAGAGTGCAACAATACCAACTATAATTGTTGCAATAAGTGGCAAAAGGGCATAGAGAAGTGGAATATTTAAAAACCCAGAAACAAAGAGTTCAAATGCCGCTGTAAGTGCTAAAACTTTTAAAGTGGTATAGAGCACTCCTCTTTTGGTAACCTTAAGCAGTGCTCCCGTATAGAGAGCTAGTAGTATTGTAATAAAGTTGATCTTGATTGTTGTAATGGCGATATCTAAAAGTGCATACGAACTTGAAGCTACTGCTGCAGCTAATCCAGAATAGGTAAAGAGATAGTAACTAAAAAGGAGCACCACAAAGAGAAGAAAGAGAATCTCTTTTTTTCGTTTTATCAAAAACTCTATAAGTAAAAGTAGCATTACGGCTACAAGGATTCCCAACAGAAGTGTAAGATAGAATCGCTTATTTGCATCTTTTAAGAGGAAACTCTCTTTTTCAGCTATCCAAATACTCCCAATAAGTGGGATATAGTGCGATTGCAACTGCAAATAGAGTTGCATCTTTTTTGCTGGAAGCTTATAGTATGGAAGTAGCGTCTCTTTTTGCTTCCCATAACTCAATGATTGCAGCAACTTCCCTCTTTTATTGTAGATATTGATCTTTGTAAGAAGTGGGGTCGTTATATAGAGTATTGGCTCTTTATACTCTTTTGCATCTACTTTTATCTCAAACCATATATTTTTATCTGCTTGATAGAGATTAAAACTACCACCATTAAATGCTTGAAAATTGGAACGACTTGTAGTGCTATTGATATCAAAAATATCATCTGCATAGAGAGCCTTACTTTGGGGCAGTAGATTCTCTTCTTTTATTTTGCTCTCATTGTGTGGCATTGCAAAAAGAAAAAGTGGTAAAAGTATCGAAAGTAATAGATATTTCATAACCATTGCAACACTTCTTTTTTATCTCTAAGTATACACCATTTTCCTAAAGTATATGCAAAATATGGCATATCTTAATTTTTTTATCTCGATTTTTTGCCCTTTTCGAACCACACTTGCTTGACAATTTGAAAAAAAAGAGTTATTATAGATTTAGTATAAATAAGTAAATAAATATTAATTAAAGGACTCAATATGAGTGAGCAAAATAGAATAAACTATTACAAAAAAGATGAAAATAAAGAGCGTATAACTTGCCTTCTTTGCCGCCACTACTGTAAATTAAAAGAGGGACAAGTGGGTATTTGTGGTGTCAATAAAAATGAGCATGGAGCTTTAAAAAACTTAGTCTATGGACACCCAATTGCTCTTAATATTGACCCTATAGAGAAGAAGCCACTCTACCATCTACTACCAGGCACTACAGCCCTCTCTTTTGGAACGGTTGGGTGTAACTTTAAGTGCCCATTTTGCCAAAATTGGAATATTTCGCAAGAGAAAAAGATCGATAGAAGCATCAATGTAAGTCCAAAAGAGATGGTTGCTATCGCACTGGAACACAACTGTAGCTCAATTGCATATACCTACAATGAACCAACAATATTCTACCCATACGCACGCGATATTGGTGTTATTGCACGAAAAAAAGGGTTAAAGAATATCTTTGTAAGTAATGGTTTTGAGAGTAAAGAGATTATTGCCGATATGCCAAATTGGCTCGACGCTGCCAACATTGACCTAAAAAGCTGGAGTGATAGTTACTATAAAAAGGTGCTCAAAGGTGGTTTAGAGGGGGTAAAAGATAGCCTAAAACGAATGGTTGATGCGGGTATCTGGGTAGAGGTAACAACCCTTCTTATAGAGGGAGAAAACGATAGTAACGAAGATCTAGAGGCAATGGCAAACTTTATCGCAAACGAACTTGGACGCCATGTACCGTGGCACCTCAGTGCCTTCCACCCTGATTACAAAATGCTAGATCATGACTACACAAAACTAGCAACGCTTCAAAGAGCCTCTAAGATTGCAAAAGAGGCAGGTCTCTACTATGTCTACTTAGGCAATGTTCCTGTTCATGGCGATACCTACTGCCCTAAGTGTGGAGAGTTATTGATTGATAGAAGAGGTTATAGTGTTACACTCAATAGAATGATCGACGGGAAATGTCCAAAATGCAACCGTAAGATCGAAGGAGTATGGAATTAAGGAGGATAAAATGAGTATAAGAGAGAGTGCAGTTGCTGGAACATTCTACCCATCAAAAAAAGAGAGCATAGAGAAGATGTTTGCAAATTTCAATACCATTCTTAAGAGTCATCTCAAAGATAAAACTCTATTACAACTAAAGAGCAGAGCAATCATAGTACCACATGCTGGATATATCTATTCTGGATTTACTGCTAATGTTGCCTATCAACTCTTAAAAAATAGTGATATAAAAAAGGTTGTTGTTATTGGGCCAAGCCACCGAGTCTATCTTGAGGGTGTAAGCATTTCTGATTATGATAGTTTTCATACCCCCATGGGGAAGATTCCAATCGATAGAGAGTTAGTCGCAAAATTAAAGGCTAAGTTCCACCTACGACTCCACGAAGAGGCACACCACGAACACAGTACAGAGGTACAAGTGCCATTTTTGCAAGAGTACCTTCCAAATATCACTATTGTCGAGCTCGTCTATGGCAAAGAGGACCCAAGGCATTTAGCCCAAATTATTGAGTACCTTTTAGAGGATCCAACTATCGGTGTTGTTATTAGTAGCGATTTAAGCCACTACTACTCCCTAGATGCGGCAAAACGCCTCGATAGTATCTGTCTTGAAGCAGTAGCAAAAGAGGATGTAACACTCCTGCATAAAGGGTGCGAAGCGTGTGGTAAAATTGGTATCGAAGCGATACTTATTACAGCAAAGAAAAAGGGGCTAAAATCGCTAATTCTTGACTATCGAACAAGTGCTGATGCAAGTGGTGACAGAAGCCAAGTTGTAGGCTATATGAGTGCGGCATTTTTAGAGGAGTAAGGAGGGGTTATGTTCCAAAATAGAGAAGAAGCCGCAAAAGAACTCGCCCAAAAATTACTCCCCTATAGAGGGAGCAAGGATACCATCATTATTGCTCTTCCTAGAGGCGGTGTTCCACTCGCTGCAATTGTGGCTAAAGAGCTACAGCTGCCATTTGATATCTTCTTTGTTAAAAAGATCCCCTCTCCATACAATAAAGAGGCAGGAATCGGTGCTGTAAGCGAAAATGGCTACTACTTTGTAAACAAAGCAGCCCTAGAGTCTCTCCATATTCCGCAAGAGTATATCGAAAAAGAGATAGCAGCAATCCAAAAGAAGATGGTACAAAAGAGAGCACTCTATAAAAAGAGCCGAAACCCGATTAAAGGAAAGAGAGTTATTCTCATCGATGATGGCATCGCAACTGGCTCCTCAATGCTTCTTGCTGCTCAAGCACTCCAAAAAGAGGGAGCAAAAGAGATTATTATCGCTGCACCAGTTGTCCCTTTTGATACACTTGAAAGCCTCCAAGCAGTTGCTAATAGTGTAGTAGCCCTTCAAACCCCAAAAAACTTTATGGCAGTTGGAGCATTCTACAAAGATTTCCATCAACTTAACGACGATGAGGTAATAGTACTCTTAAAAGAGAGTTTATAATTTGGTAAATCAGGCTACCTCCCTAGCCCAAAAACATTTGAGAGAGTATTGATGTAGTTAAAGTACCCTACAATCCTCACTGCTTCGAGTATCTCTAATTCACTATATCCTAGGGCTTTTAATGGATCAATATCCTCTGAAGTCGTTTTATAGTTCTCTTTGCCAGAAGCCTTTATACAAAATCGTAAAAGCTCTTTCTCTTTTTTATCTGTATTGATAGCATCAACACCTTACAAAGTCTCTTCGACTTGCTCTTGGCTCATCCCTAGCATCTTTGCAATATTTTTATGCACATCTACACACATTGTACAGCTATTTGCTTTAGAGACAAGCAGAGCGATCCGCTCTTTTGTTGCATAGGGCAAGAGTGTCTCTTTTAAAAGAAAGTTTTGCACCATTGCATCGGTACTAAAGTAGAGATCTTTATCGAGAGCTAAGAGCTCAAAGATCTCCCCAAGCTTCCCAGTCTTCTCTAAAATCGGCTTTGCACGCTCTTGAATTTCAGGATCCATATCCTCATATTTACACAACTCTATATACGCCATAACAATCCTTTTATTACTTTTTCTTATTCTATTATATTAAACCAAATTTTGCATTAGAATTAGCAAAGATTTGGGTTAAAAGTAATAGAGAGTTTAGTTCGCTATTCTCACCATCTGTTGTAGATCTATCTCTACAAACTTACAAAGTTTTTTACTCTCGATTGCAGATTCACTTCTGCAATCATTATTGCTCTATTCACGATCCCTACTACCATGGTTTCTACCATCATCACTACCATCTCTATCGTGATATTTGTTACGATCATCATCTTTACCATCACGATCCCTACTATCATCACGATCATTACCACCATGTTCATATCCATCTGGTATACCATTATGATCACTATCGTTATCTATATCAGATCTACCATCATTATCATGATCCTCATAACCATCTAAAGTTCCATCATGATT
>JALWMN010000084.1 GCA_027083895.1 Campylobacteraceae bacterium | reverse complement strand
CTAATATGGCGGGTCGAGGTGTAGATATTAAAATTAGTGATGAGGTTAAAGAGTTAGGTGGGCTAGCAATTATTGGAACTGAACGACATGAGAGTCGCCGTATCGATAACCAGCTTCGTGGTCGATCTGGTAGACAGGGAGATCCAGGTGAGAGTCAATTCTTCTTAAGCTTAGATGATAATCTATTGCGTATCTTTGGTGGAGATAAGATACGCAAAATAATGGGACGCATTGGAGTTAAAAAAGGGGAATATATCGATTCTAAGCTTGTAACTCGAAGTGTAGAGAGTGCTCAAAAGAAAGTTGAGTCTATGCACTATGAGTCTCGAAAGCATCTTTTAGAGTATGATGATGTTGCAAACTACCAAAGAAAAGCAATCTATCAATTTAGGGATCAATTGATAGACCCAGAGTATGATATTTCTGCAAAAATTAAAGAGAATCGCCAAGAGGTTATAGGGTATCTCTTAGAGGAGTGTGAAATTGTAGAGGGCTTACCAAGTGAAGATTTTGATTTAGATTGCTTCATTAAAGCATTAGCAGATATTAGTGGTATTGAGCTTCCAAGAGAGATACTAGAGAATAAAGAGCCTGAAGAGATTAAGAGTGAAGTTATAGCAATTTTAGAGCAGCTCTATGAAGAGAAGATGTTAGTATTAGATGCTAAGCAAAGAGTAGAGTTTGAGAAATTGATTTATCTACAGGTACTCGATAATCTTTGGAGAGATCATCTCTATGAGATGGATACACTCAAAACTGGTGTTGGTTTACGAGGATACAATCAGAAAGATCCTTTAACTGAGTATAAGCAAGAGAGTTATAGACTCTTTACAGAGCTTATTAAAAGAATTAAAAAAGAGTCTATTAAATATATTCATCGAATTGAGTTAAATTTTGAAGAGCCACAAGAGCACGTGGACTCTGAAACAGCAGTAATAGATAGTGAGAGTGTTGCAAGCACTAAGAAGCAAACGGATGAGTTTCATGCCCAAAAGAGACCAAAACGTAATGATCCTTGCCCATGTGGTAGTGGAGAAAAGTATAAAAATTGTTGTGGTAAAAGTGGACCTAAAAAAGGCTTATTGGCTGAATGAGAAGCGAATATTATAATAGTAAATTTGTCTTTAAATTTGTTCGTCACTACTTAAAGTATGATAGAGATAATCCTTTTATTTTTATCTCTGCACTCTTAGCCCTCCTTGGAATTGCTATGGGTGTGATGGTACTAATGATAGGTATTGGGGTAACTAATGGGACGCACCAAGAGTTTAAAAAACGTCTCTTTACAATGAATTATCCATTAACAGTTGTTGCATATGATAATAAGGGTGTTACATCTGCACAATTAGCAAAGTTACAAAGAGAGTTTCCTTCAATTAAAATTAGCCCTTACTATACTACTCAAGTAATTGCAAAAGCTGCTGATAGTGTGCAGGGGGCAATTCTTTATGGCGTAGATTTTGAAAAAGAGGCAGCTATTAATAGTGTTTTAAAGAAGAGTTATAGCGAGATAAATGGTACGGTAAATTCAAAATTTAGTGCAATTGTAGGCGATGATTTAGCATTGACTCTTGGTCTAAAGGTGGGAGAGAGAGTTACAATCTTCTTTTCGCAGCAACAAGCTGTAGGATTTGGAACTATGCCTTTGCAGAAGCGATTTAAAATCATAAGCACATTTGATTCTGGATTAACAGCATATGATAAAGGGATAATCTATACTACGCATGCAGCATTTGAAAAGCTTTTAGAGAAAAAGCCACAAGTTTATGATGGGGCACATATTTATGCTAAGGAGCCTATGAAGATAATAGATAGAATGCGAGAGCTCTTACCACGAAATGTAGGTGTAGAGGGGTGGTGGGAGCAAAATGGTGGTTTTTTTAGAGCGATGCAGCTTGAGAAGAAGGCTCTCTTTTTAGTCCTCTTGTTGATTATTTTAGTAGCTTCTTTAAATATTATCTCTTCGCTACTAATGACAGTAATGAGTAGACGCAGTGAGATAGCACTTATGCGTACACTTGGAGCTAGTCGTAAAGAGATAGCAAGACTCTTTTTCTATTTAGGTTTAACTATTGGTATTTTGGGGATGCTGTTAGGTACAATTTTAGGTTTAGTTGGGATGTGGCTTCTTACAACATATAATATTATCTCTTTACCTGCAGATATATATGCTACTTCTAAACTCCCAATGGATTTACCTCTTAGTGACTTTCTATCTATCATTGCTGGTGCTTCTATTATCATATTGGTGGCTTCTCTCTATCCTGCAATTCGTGCTTCGAAAACAGATATTCTCACAGTTCTTCGCAATGAGTAGTCGTTTGTAGAGGGAGTGTAGATGTTTAGAAAGATCATGCTTTTAGCGGCACTCCTCTTTTTTATAATTTTTACTTTTGTAGTAGGCTACTTTATGATGCCTATTAAAAGTAGACATAATTTAAAGATACCCTCTTCAAATAGAGATGAGGTCATATCTGCTTTACAAAAGCAAGGGATAGAAGTTGGTGTTTTAGATAGGTTTTTTCTCGAATTTACTCCAAAACCTATTGAGGGGTGGATCTATCTTAATAGACGTAAAATGCCGCGATATAAATTTCTTCTACTATTGGGTAAAAAGAGTATCCACTATACTCCTGTTACAATTGTTCCCGGAGAGACTAGTTATTTTGTTTTAAAGCAACTTGCAAAAAAGTTAAACTTTAAGAGTACTCTTTTGCAACAAAGTTATAGGAACTTAGCACCCTATAAGGAGGGTAACTTTTTGGCAGAAACTTATAATATTCCAGTCTATTTTAATGAAAAGGATACAATTGAGTTTCTATTAGAGAGAAGTTTTAAAATGTATAAAAAGCTTTCATATAAATATTTTAATCAGTTTAATACTAAAGAGTGGAAGCGAGTGGTGATTATTGCATCAATTATTGAGAAAGAGGCAGCCAATAGGAAAGAGATGCCATTAGTTGCTTCAGTTATTTATAATAGATTAAAAAAGAGGATGCGGCTCCAAATGGATGGAACACTCAATTATGGGCACTATTCACACAAAAAGGTTACTCCTAAGCGGATTAGAAGCGATAAGAGTCACTATAATACATACAAATATAGAGGTTTACCTAAAGAGCCAGTTTGTAATGTCTCGTTGGATGCACTCAAGGCTGCTTTAGAGCCTGCGAAGACAAATTATCTCTACTTTATGAAGAATCAAAATGGTACGCATGATTTTACACATAGCTATAAAATTCATATACAAAATATAAAAAAGAGAAGATTAGAGCAGAAAAAGTAGAAAAAATCGAAATTTAGGCCCCGTTTTAAGATTAATTAATATTAAATATGTTACTCTATGTTTAACATTTATAAATATTAAAGGGGTTGTTATGAAAAGATTAGTAACGATTTTGACAGTTCTTGCCCTGCCTTATGTTTCATCAGCGGAGAGTATCGATGGAACTTTAGCCGTAGATGCAAATAGTAATGCAACTGCTCAGGCATTTGCTCCAGTGCAAAGTAGCACAAATCAACAAGGAGTTACTTCTGGTAGTAGTTGTGATACAAATATAAAAGATGTCGCTCAGGCTACATCGCTACCAGCAGTTACAGGAGGGAGTTACTCCTTTTTAGAGGGTCCGTTTGTAGGGTTAGAGGCTTCTGGCGTACTCTCTTCAAAAGCTGATAGTTTAAGTACTAGTGGAATCTCATTTGGTTTACGTTTTGGTGCACAAAATACAGAGTGGAGAACTATGGCCATTTTAGAGAGCTACAGTAATGGCGATGATTATAACGATTACATTAGAGCACTCTTACAGTTGGATTACTACTTTTTGGGGTTGGATAATATTATGATCGACTCTTATGCAATACGGCCATATGCAGGTTTGAATGCTGGTGGAATATCGCTTGATACCAAAAGTGCTAATATTAAAACTGTAACCTATGGTGCACAAGTTGGTGCTACTATGAACTTAACAAATCAGATCGATTTAGATGTAGGGTATCGATATAACCTCTCTGCATCTGATAGAATTGACCATACAACTGGTTTATCAGTTGGTGTACACTATAAGTATTAATTACTGCAAAATGGCTTAGGGGTACCTAAGCCTCTTTCTCTTCTAATTATTTTTCTACTATAATTTTACTAACTTTATATCAAGGGTAGCAATGTTAGATTTAAAGCTCGTTGAGAGAGATTTTGATAGTGTTCAAAAGAGGTTGGCAAAAAAGGGTGTTGATGAGGCACTGATTGAGCGATTAAAGAGTCAATTTAGAGAGTTAAAAGAGGCAAAGAGGGCTTTTGAAGAGAAGAGAGCACAACAAAAGAGCCTTTCGAGTTTATTTGGAGTCTACAAAGCAGAGGGTAAAGATATAGGGGAGCTTAAAGAGCAACTCGATAGCATTAAAGTTGAGATTTCTACTTTAGAAGAGCGTGTGCAAGTAGTAGAGCAGCAACTACAAGAGTTAGCTTTGACAATACCAAATATTCCAGACGATGTAGTTCCAGAGGGTACTAGTGAAGATGATAATGTAGAGATAAAGAGAGTTTTAACTCCAAGAGAGTTTGCATTTGCTCCAAAAGAGCATTGGGAGTTAGCAAAGATTAATGGCTGGATAGATTTTGAGCGTGGAGTAAAGCTGGCAAAGAGTCGATTTGCACTTTTAATGAATGATGCTGCAAAGTTAGAGCGAGCATTGATTAATTTCTTTTTAGATTTCAATGTAAAAAACGGCTTTGCTGAGGTGTGTCCACCGGTTCTAAATAACTCAAAGATGCTTTTAGGAACAGGACAACTGCCTAAATTTGAAGATGATCTCTTTAAAATTGAGGGCGAAGATCTCTATCTTATCCCAACAGCAGAGGTTCCATTAACAAATATCTATAACGATGAGATTTTACAAGCAAATCAACTGCCACAGCTCTTAACTGCCTATACTCCTTGTTTTCGAAAAGAGGCAGGAAGTGCGGGTCGAGATACTCGTGGAATTATTAGACAGCATCAATTTGATAAAGTGGAGATGGTTGCAATTACTCATCCAGAAAAAAGCGATGAAATCTTTGAGATGATGGTGCAAAATGCCTCTGATCTTTTAACTGCTCTTGGTTTGCCGCACCGTTTAGTTGAACTTTGTGGAGGAGATTTAGGCTTTAGTGCCGCAAGAACCATAGACTTAGAGGTATGGTTACCAGGACAAAACAAGTATAGAGAGATTAGCTCAGTAAGTAATATGAGAGATTTTCAAGCAAGACGGGCAAAAATTCGATTTAAAGATGGAAAGAAAAATAGATTTGTACATACACTTAATGGTTCTGCACTTGCAGTTGGAAGAACATTAATTGCA
>JALWMN010000083.1 GCA_027083895.1 Campylobacteraceae bacterium | reverse complement strand
AATAAGTACTAATTGCTGGGCATCTTTTTTTCCAAAATAGGCTCTATTTGGTTTTACAATATTTAGTAGCTTCATTACTATTTGGAGTACTCCATCAAAGTGCCCTGGTCTTTTTGCCCCCTCTAAGATAAAACCTCTTACCTTTGGTGCTGCTATTAAAAGTTCATCTCTATTATAGATAGAGTCGACTGTTGGCATAAAGAGAATAGCAACACCTGCTCTTTCGCATATCTTTTTATCTGCTTCATCTTTGCGAGGGTATTTATCTAAATCCTCTCCCTCCAAAAACTGTGTAGGATTTACAAATATAGAGACAACAACAAAATCACACTCCTCTTTTGCTCTTTGAATTAAGCTTAAGTGTCCACTATGGAGTGCCCCCATTGTAGGAACAAAACCAACACTCCCTTGAAGCTTTTTACGCTCTTTTTGAAAACTCTCATAATCATTAACAACTACCATACTTTTACCTTTTGGCAAACTTTTGATACAATCATACCAAAAATTACAATCAGGATAGATTATGGATAGCTATGAGTATGGAGAGTTATTAAAGAGACTCCAGACTAAAATGTCAAATATTACTGGTATTACGCAACCAGATAAGATTGAAAAGAGATTAAAAGAGATAGAGAGTATCGAGCAAGATCCAGAGTTTTGGAGTAATGCAAAAGAGGCTGCAAAAGTCTCCCAAGAGAAGAGAAAACTAGAACGAATCTTAAATGTCTACAACGAAGCTAACGACGCACTAAATGATGCAATAGAGTATTTTGAACTTGCAAAAGCAGAAAACGACGAAGAGACACTCGAAATGCTTTTTGAAGAGGCAGAGAACCTCAAAGAGCATATCCAAAAGCTAGAGATCCAAATAATGCTAAGTGGTGAGCATGACTCCAATAATGCTATTGTCTCTATCCACCCTGGTGCTGGTGGAACAGAGAGCCAAGATTGGGCAAGCATGCTCTATAGAATGTACCTAAGATGGGCAGAACGGCACGGCTTTAAAGTAGAGGTGCTCGACTACCAACCAGGAGAAGAGGCAGGCATTAAAGATGTCTCTTTTATTATAAAGGGCGAAAATGCCTACGGTTACCTCAAAGTCGAAAATGGCATCCATAGACTTGTTAGAATTTCACCCTTTGATGCAAATGCAAAACGTCACACCTCTTTTAGTTCAGTTATGGTTTCGCCAGAGATAGATGACGATATCGATATAGAGATAGAGGATAAAGATATACGAATCGATACCTATAGAGCTAGCGGTGCTGGTGGGCAACATGTAAATAAGACTGAGAGTGCTATTAGAATTACCCATATTCCTACAGGAATTGTAGTGCAGTGCCAAAACGATAGAAGCCAACATAAGAATAAAGCTGCAGCTATGAAGATGCTCAAATCAAGACTCTATGAATATGAAATGGCAAAAAAACAAGCCAAAATCGATGGTATAGAAAAGAGTGAGATTGGATGGGGACACCAGATCCGCTCCTATGTTCTACAGCCATACCAACAAGTCAAAGATAATCGATCTAATGAAGCCTACACAAATGTAGAAGCAATTTTAGATGGAGATATTGATAAGCTTTTAGAAGGAGTTCTTATTGCACAAGCAAATGAACGCAAAGATAACGAAAGTGCTTAGAAATACACAATATGAAACCTCTGAAAAACCATTGATTTCACTCAAGATAGATATAATTTTTCGCTTTGCGAACACTAACGCTCCCTTTTGGGATTAAGTGCTCTTTTTTAGCCTTGCGGCTAAGATAAATTTTTTCTAAAATTATAAAACTCTCATTCAATTTATAGTTTTTCAGAGAATTCAAACCAAATTTTGTATTAGAATTAGCAAAGATTTGGCAAATGCTTTGTTTTAGGGTGTTTGCAAAAATCTTAAGATTAACCAAAAGGTTAATTGATGGATTCTTGTAAATGCCCTAAAGCAAATGATTTGTTAAAGGTTGTTAATCTCTAATGCAAATTTTTGGTTCAATATATTTATTGCCTACTCTAAAAAGCAATTGCTAGTGTAATCGATGTGCTTCCTATGGTTCCTTAGAAATTAGATCAATAGTCAAATCTTTCAGCTTTTAATCACTGGGGATAATCTCCACTATAGATTGGTGGTCTTACACCATGACTCAAAGGATTAATCTTAGGCAAACTTTTGGCTCTTACGATTATGATTCTCCACTATCCTAAAGATAGAAATGCCTTTGTGCAAATCACTATCTTTTCTACACTTTTAAGAATGGAGATAGCAATAGTAAGAGCACTCTTTATACACTAAGTGATAATCCCTATTCCAAATTATTAAACTTTGAAACATCTCCTATATTGCAACCCTACTTCTTCGCATTTTTACAACGAGCATCTTGAATTGTATCAGCAACATTAGAATCTTCAGTACTAATCTCTTTATTATACCCTAGTGAGAGACTTGGTTGCTCTTTTAAGAAATCCCAACCTCCCATGATTGCACCTTTTTTAAAGTTATAACCAGCACTAATATCTAATCCAAACTGTTTATCACCCTTTGCTAACGGATAGAAGCTCACCCCAGCCCCAACAACAGGTTTATTCTCTTCAGCTGTCGAAAGAATCTTCAATGAGGCTCCAAGATTTGCTAATGCATCTGAACTACTCCCAAAATTATAGGTAATACCACCCATTACTGCAGGATTTGCAAAAAGAATCGAAAATGATAGTAGTGAAAATAGTGTTACCTTTTTCATCCCAAACCTTTCTAATCTAATATTTTCTAATATTATACAATATTAAAAAGGTTTTGTAAAGCTTTTTCTGTCCCAAATTTTGTATTAGACTTAAGAAAGATTTGGCAAGTGCTAAAGTGAAGGGTGTTTACAAAAATCTTGAGGTTAACCCATAGGTTAATTGATGAGTTTTTTAAATGCCCATAGCTAAATGATTCGCGAAAGATTGTTAATCTTTAATGAAAATTTTTGGTTCAATTGATAGTTTTTTAGAGAGTTCAATAGATATTTACTACCTTTTTTCTTTTCTACTCTCTTTTTCTACTATGCCACTTACTCCAAATCGTCTTTGAAGCTCCTGTTTTACACGATCTGGCGATATATCTCGCAAGCCTAAACCAACAAGCGAATGGTACAGCAAATCTGCAGCTTCATAGATAACTTGCTCATCACTCTCTTTATCAATTGCGACACAAAGCTCATCTGCCTCTTCTCTAATCTTGCTTAATAAAAGCTCTTTATCATCAAGCAACTTCTTTGTCCACGACTTTTTACCCTCGCCCATTTTTCGCTCTAAAATAGTATGGTAGAGTCTATCAACAACACTATATTTGCTATCAATATCAACTGTTGGCTTAAGTACTTCTTGCTCTTGTATCACTGAAGTAAAGAAACAACTCTCTCTTCCAGTATGGCACGCCACACCCTTTTGTTCCACTTTAAGTAGTATCGTATCTGCATCACAATCAATAAGAAGATCTACTACCTTTTGGGTATGCCCGCTACTCTCCCCCTTTTTCCAAATTCTCTGTTTCGAGCGGCTAAAGTAGTGTGCAAACCCTGTTTCAAGCGTCAAATTATACGCCTCTTCATTCATGTAAGCTAGCATTAATACCTGATTACTCTTACTATCTTGTGCAATAGCTGGAAGAAGTCGATTTTTTTCCCAATTTATTCTCATCTTAGCTCCAAAGTTTGCCGCTACGAATGTAGCGACTTAGTTACTTAGTGTAGAAGTTTTTTGTTTATCTTTTGAATCTATCCAGATATTTGGTACTGCTCCACCAGGTGTTAAGAAGATCTTAGCATCTTTGTTAACTTTTAGAGCCTCATTAAATCTATTTTGTGTCTCAATCTGTTTTAGTTGTAGTAATCTATCAGTTAAGGAGTCAGAGATTAGCCTATTTGCCTTTGCTTGAGCATTTGCTTCAATTGTAATCTTATCTGCATGCCCTTGAGCCTCAATTCGTTTCTTTTCAGCTTCACCACGAGCAATCTCTGCTTTTCTCTCTGCTTCTCTTTTTGCACGCTCTTTTTGCTGCTCAGCAATCATGACATTTTGCTTCTCTGCTTGTAACTCCTCTATCTTCTCTTGAATCTTTGTAGGCAACTGAATATTTCTAAGCTCTACAGAATCTAACACTACTGGAGTTCCAGGAATTGCTTCAACCCTTTTTCGTAAATTTTCTTGAATCTCTTTTGCTATCTCTTGTCTCTTTTGTGGTAAGAGTTCTGCTGGATACTTTCCTATGACATCTCTTACAATCTCACGCACCTTCGTATTGATAATCTTATCTTCCCACGCAGTTCCCCAATTTGCAATTGTCTTTGGAGCACTCTCTGGCCGTAAATGGTATTGAACTGCTAAATCTATATCGACATAGAGTCCTCTACTATCCATAACACGAATCGCTGAATTTCTTCTTAATCCCCCCTCATAGCGTAAAGAGCCATCAGCTAAAACCTGCTTATGGCTATTACTATAAGTAATCATCTTTACTCGAACATTTACAGGAATAATCTTCTCAAAAATAGGAATATAAAAGTGTAAACCAGGACCTAATGGCTGCTCTTGAAATTTACCAGTTCTTACCTTAATACCAACCTCTCCAGAGTTAATAATTGTAAATGGTTTTAGTAAAAAGAGCCCTACAACAATAGCTGCAATTACTACAATTGAGCCAAATCCCTTGCCACCAAAATTCCCTATATTCATTGGTGGCTCTAAACCACCTCCACCTTTACTTCCACTCTCTTTTGGAGGCTCACTACTTGGCCTCCGCTTCTTAAAATAGTCATTCATATCTGCTGGCATAATGCCTCCTTAAATTTATATATATGTTAAATAGTGCTCGTAGTTTGGATCTCTACCATAAACTACATCAAAATAGGCCTCTTGGAGTTTTTTTGTCATCTCCCCTCTCTTACCATTTCCAATTATACGATGATCAAGTGAATTTACAGGTGTAACCTCTGCTGCAGTTCCTGTTAAGAATAGCTCATCTGCAATGTAAATTTCATCTCTTGTAATGTTTCTTCTCTCGATCTCAATACCCATATCTTTTGCTAACTCTAAAATAGTAGCTTGAGTAATAGACTCTAGCGAGTTATCATTTGGTGGGCTAATAAGCTTGCCATCTCTAACTAAAAAGATACACTCACCGGTACCTTCGGCCATAAAGCCATTTTCATCAAGCATCAGGGCTTCATCAAAACCATTCTCTATAGCCTCAAACTTAGCCATTTGGCTATTTAAGTAGTTTGCAGCAGCTTTCGCTTTACCAAAAGTAGAGCGATTAGGATTTCTTGTAATCGAAGAGGTACAACACTTAATACCATTCTCTAAACCATCATCACCTAAATAGGCACCCCAC
>JALWMN010000082.1 GCA_027083895.1 Campylobacteraceae bacterium | reverse complement strand
TTGCATCATCATCTAAGATACAAAACTTCTCTATCTCTGCCTCATCAAGCTTTCCATTAAGATGATGCTGTTTACGTTTTTTTTGACGGATAAATGCATCGATTACCTCTTTGTGCATCTGTGAAGAAGTGTAGTAAGATTGATCATTTAGATTGGTCTCTTGCATTACTACAAAGAGTTCGATTCTATCTAAAAATGGGTCGGAGAGTCGGTTTTGGTAGCGACTAATCTCTGCTTGGCTACAGCGGCACTCTTTAGTTTTAGAGAGGAGATTGCCACATGGGCAGGGATTCATTGCTCCAACAAAAAGAAAATTGGCATCATATTGTACTTTTGAGTTTACGCGTGCTATATTGACAACTCTATCTTGCATAGGCTCTCGAAGAGCCTCGAGTGTAGATGATTTAAAGTGAGGCAATTCGTCAAAAAAGAGTATACCATAGTTTGCTAGAGCAACTTCGCCAATTTTAGCTTTGTGCGATCCACCACCAAAAATTGCGGCACTTGTTGCTGTGTGGTGTGGACTTCTAAAGGGACGAATAGGTTTAAAATGTGGTGTTTGTCCATCTAGGAACTGATGCTTGGCAATAGAGAGTATCTCTTTTTGGCTTAGTGGTGGGAGAATATAGCGGAGTCGATTTGCAATCATGCTTTTACCGGAGCCTGGGCTACCGTTAAAGAGGATATTGTGCATACCTGCAGCTGCTATAAGAGCGGCTCTAAGAGCTAATTTTTGCCCTCGAATATCGCTAAAATCGAGTGGATACTCTTGTAAATAGAGGTACTCTTTGCCATCTACTTTGATTGTGTTTTCTGCAGAGATACTTTTTTGAGATTGGTTACTCTCAAGTTTCTCTTGTTGTAAGAGATCAAAGGCTTCGCTCAAACTCTCTACTCCAAAAAACTCAACTCCAGGGATATGCTGTAGTGACTTTAGTGCATCTTTTGGGACAATAGCTTTTGTTATGAACGATTGTTCTTTTAATGAGAGAATAAGTGGGAAAAGAAGTGTAGAGCTCTTAACTTTACCATCTAAGCCCAACTCTCCAAAGACAAATATATTGTGTCTTATTTGGCTTTTACCAAATGCGACGAGCAGGGCAATAGCTAAATCGAAGTGTGTACCACTCTTTTTTATATCGCTAGGACTAAGATTTATTGTAATCTTTTTGGGTAGCAGCTCGAAATTTTGGGCTAAAAGAGCATTTTTTACACGCTCTTTAGACTCTTGAATATCGCTACTTGCAAGCCCTACAACATTAAATGCAGGCAAGCCTTTTGTTAGACTCCCCTCTACCTCTACAATTTTAGCTGTTACTCCATCAAGTGTCGCGGAATATAACCTATTTACTATCACACTATCGTTGTATCTCTTTTCCATTTTAAAATAATAACAAATTTTTATGCGATACTCGGCAAAAGATTTCAATAAAATTTATATATTTTTTGATATAATGAAAATAAGAGAGCCAAAAAGGATCGGAGATGACTTCTATGCGTGAGTATGTTCCTCAAACTCCATATATTGAAAGAAAAGAGGCACAAGGTCTTTTTGAAGAGCTTTTAAATGAGAAGAGTACCTATAGGGTTCTTAATATATATGGTAAGAGTGGACGAGGGAAGACAAAGTTGCTCTCTTATCTTCGTTCAAAGTTTTTAGAGCCCCAAGAGGATACAATTCATCTACTAATCAATTTTGAAGATAGGCTCTTACATAAGCCAATGAGTGCAATAATGCATATTGCTAAGAGAATAGAGGCAAAGTATAATGTTAACTTTATTACACTCTGGAAAGCCTATGCACAACTTTGGCAGAAACGTTATGAGCATAGTCCAATTCTTTATGCTGCAGATCTCCCCTATTATGAAGAGATAAAAGAGCTTGTAAAACCAAAGAAGAAGAGTTCAATTTTGAGTGTTGCAAAGGGGCTTTTTAGTTCAAATATTATCAAAGAGCTTGAATCGCTTCAAAAGTTAGATACAAAGGAGATAGAAAAGAGGCTCTACCAATTCTTTGCTGCAGATTTACGCAATATTCTACGTCAGCAACGCTTTAAAAACGCAGTACTCTTTTTTGAAGGGGTAGATATACTCCAGGAGCATAACTACTCTACACCGTGTGCTAAAGATGCTTGGATTCGCGATTTAATTACACATCTTGGTAAAGATGTACTTGTTGTACTCACTTCACAAGAGCCTCTAAATTGGCATAAATGTAATAGTACATATAGAAGCATTGTACATAGTTGTGAATTAACAATATTTCGAAAGAAAGAGTCGCTTCGTTATCTACAGATTGCGGGGATTCGCGAGAAGGCACTCCAAGAGGCAATAGCTCTCAATAGTGGTGGTGAGCCCTTTGTATTAAATTTAGCTCGTTTAGCATATAAGGAGGGGGAGCATACGCTGCCAGCTTCGCGAAAAGATATCTATGACGCCTTTTTTGCAACACTCGATCCACAACTCTTGCGGCTATTGAAGGTACTCTCTTATACACGCTTCTTTACATTAGAGCTTATTGTGCAACTTGTCAAGCATTTTGCAATTGCTCTTGATAAGGAGTCTATTGATAGACTACTAGAGTATGATTTTGTAAAGAAAATTGGGGCTAATAAGTATCTTTTGGATGCCCGTTTAAAAGAGATTATTGTTGCAAACGAAGATGAGTTGGAGCGAGTAGAGTATCGCTCGTTTCTCTTTAGCTACTACGAAAATATTCTGCAGACACTTGATAAGAAGATGGTTAAGAGTAGGCCAGAGAGAGTAGATGAGGCGATTGAAGAGGCGTGGTACTATCTTAATTTGATTAATAAAGAGCCACTTGTACACTTTGAGTGGCTCGATTACTATATTGATCGTTTCTTTATGTATGCTGCGTGGGAGCCATTTTTAGATAGATATCACCTTATAGTACCAAAGCTCGAGAAGGCACATGATGATATATCGAAATTTAAATTAGTACATCTCTATAATAATTTAGCAGGGCTCTATGAATCACTTGGAGATACTAAACTCTCTAAAGAGTACTATAATCGTGTTGTAAAATTGAGTCGACCATTGGCTTTGAGTGCCTAAAGAGAGAATAGAATACGCTTTATCTAAAACTCTAACATCTCATAATCGTACTCTGGCTCTATAACTTTAATCTTCTCTAAAGAGCTTGGATCAACCTCATGTTCACTCAAGTTATACTCTTCTCCCTGATAAAACTTCTGTTCCTTTTGGAACTTTTTCTCTTTTGCGATAGCCTTGGCTAAATTTGCTTCTAGTTTTGAACTATTCAGGTCGCTTGTTTGGGTAGTATTACTCTCTATACTTCCACTATTATCGTCTTTTGTGCTATTGTTTTGTGCAAAAAGAGAGAAAAGAGAAAAGAGGAGAATGGTTACTTTTTTCATCTGCCAATAAGAGGATTACATCTCCTCTTTTGCCTTTTGGAGAGCAGCTATAACTGCATCTATATTGGCTTTTGGAAGGTGTACTTTCCAGTTTGGATCTGTTGTATCGCTATTTAAGAAGATCCCAATACTTGCTACGCTGTCACTCCCCTCTCCATAAGGTTCATTTAGAATTCCAATTTCAATTTTACCATTTTCTGTTCCATCAAGATGGAGTGTCTCAATAACTTTCTTTAACTGACTCATTAGAAACCTTTTTTCTCTATTATAACGAAATTTTGATCAATTTGTTCTCTTTTGTAAAATTTTAGGATAGTTTCAATTAAAAGTTGGGTTAGAAGTTTCAAATAGGTTATTTGTGATTTCGCTAGAAGTTTTAGAAAAAGTAGAAAGAGTTGATAGAGTTTTATAAAAATAAGAGTCTATTTTGAGAAGACCTTTAGCGTATTTGCATACGAAAAAAGCCCAATATATAGGGCTTTGTAAAATTTATAAAATTGCTAAAACAAGCTTTTAAGCTTAAAATAGGCACATGTTTTTTAAAGAGAGTGTAAGCACAAGGGGCACACTTTATGGTATCTTTTTTGAGAGGAAGAGAAAATAAAAATTTATTTTTTTATAGGTAGAAGCAGAAGAGGAACGATTGCAGATTTAACCATCAAGGGTTGGCTTAACGCTATGTATCGTTACTTAGCTTCACTGCTAGAGCATAATTATAGTAAAATTAAATTATTGTTACTTAGAGCCTATTTTTAGAAATCTCATTTAATAGATACTCTTTTAACTCTTCATACTCTTTTAAATCCATTTTTGGATTTTCAATGCCTTCTGTGTCGAAGGGGTCTTCTTTTTTTGCTTCGACTAGAGCTATAATATGTTTTGGCAGATAAGTAAATCGGTAGTGTGTAATTGTATCTATTATATCTTTTCCGCTGTATCCACAATGTTTAAGCATATAGACAATATCGTAAAGGTCGCGGATTTTGTTTCGATTCATTAAAAGCAGAGATTTAAGCTTGAAAATTGCATCAACAGAGGCAATGCGTAAGTTGCCGTAAGTTACGACATTATCGTTTTGTAAAATTTCGCTTTCGTAAATATTGCTTGAAGGGTTTACAACAAAATCTACTTTAACACCATTTATAATAAAACGTCGTATAACTTCGTCTATATCTCCGCCTTCATTAATTGCAGTATCTATAATAGCTTGGTCAAATTTTATGGGGATAACTTCATCAAACTGCTCTAAAAATTCCAGTTTTGGCAAAGTGTTAGAAAACGGAAAGCAAATATCTAAATCAAAACTTACCCGATGCCCCAAATGAAATGCTAAAGCCGTTCCGCCAATTAATATTGCTTTATGCTCTTTAAAAAGCTCTATTTTAGAAAAAGCATCTAAAAGCTCTTTTGTTTGCTTATTAATCATGATGCTTTTGGAAGCTCTTGGAGATGTTTGGCTACTTGTGTAGCTAAAGTGTTCGAGATTCTATCTTTATGGAGCAAAAGAGCCAATAAAACACTCTCTTTTCCAAAAAATTGGGCAAGTTTATCAATAACAAAATCGTTATAAGCCTTTTGCAGTGTAGAGACAATAAAAATATCTACTGGTACCTCTTTATCGCTTTGGCTGTTCCAAAGCACCGCTCTTGGCATACCGGCATTAATTAACTCTTTGGCAGTAACCGTTTTTTTGCGTGATGGCATCTGCTTTAAAATAATAAGAGCATAGGCAGGGACTTCACCCTTTTTCTTCCACCCAGCAACCGTATTATATGAAATGCCAGAATATTTTGAAAACTCTTTTTTGCTTATACCTTTTAGTTTTAACAGAGCATCAAAATTGCTGTTTGGCAACTTGTTTTTAATAACTTTCATTTTGCTTCCTTTACTATTACATACTATTACAATTATAGCAAAACAATTAAAGTTTGTCAATTTGACAAATAAAGATAGGTTAATCAAAATAAATATATAC
>JALWMN010000081.1 GCA_027083895.1 Campylobacteraceae bacterium | reverse complement strand
GAGTTGAATTATAACATAATACCCTAATTGATATGGAGTGATTGTGTATTTTATTGTATAATAAGTTTAATTTTTAGGTAAGAAAGAGGTTTTATGAACAAAGTAATAGCAGTGACAATTATACTGCAAGGATTAATATTTGCAAATATTACTGATAGAGAGATAGCAAATATCTTTATGTTAGGGTTTTATGGAAGTATTGGCAGTGATGCAACAATTAAAAATGATATTTGCAAGAGAGGCTTAGGGGGTGTGATTCTTTTTCAAAAGAGTCCAGTTGCAAAGGGAGCTATTAAAAATTTCTCTAATGCTGCATCGCTTAGAGCACTAACAAGCGATTTAAAAAGTTGTGGTACTAAACCACTTATTGCAGTTGATCAAGAGGGTGGCGTTGTCCAGCGGATTAAGCTAAAAGCAAACTATCCAAAAGCTGCTAATGTAGCAAAACTTGGAGAAGAAAAAGCCAAAATGATTTATAGCTCAATGGCTTATGAGTTAGCGGCATTAGGTGTTAATCTCAATTTAGCACCAGTTGCAGATTTGGCTATAAATCCACACAATAGGGTTATAGTAAAGTGGGGTCGTAGTTTTGGTAAAGATGTTAACAGTGTTGTTAAATATAACTCAATTTTTATAAATGCAATGCACCGTTATGGAGTTGGCACATCTTTAAAGCACTTTCCTGGACATGGATCATCTTTAGGGGATACACATCTAGGGTTTGTAGATGTAACAAATTTATGGCAACAAAAAGAGTTGGAGCCATATAAACGATTAAGGTGGCAAACAGATACTATTATGGTTGCTCATATCTTTAACAGAAGACTTGATCCAAATTTTCCAGCTTCACTCTCAAAAAGAGTTATTAATGGTTTATTGCGGCGAGAGATTGGATTTGGTGGTGTTGTAATTAGTGATGATATGCAAATGGGTGCAATTGCAAAACATTATGGTTTGAAAGAGAGTATAAAGCTAGCAATCAATGCAGGTGTAGATATTTTACTTTTTGCCAATCAAGTAGCACCTAAAAGGGTACTTCGGATTGATTATCTTGTACGGATAACAAGAGAGTTGCTGCAACGTGGTGCAGTCTCTGAGAGTAGTATTAAGGCTGCAAATAGGAGAATTAATATTTTAAAAGAGAGACTATATAGATGAAATTAGCATCATTAGATATTGGTCTTAAACGTATTGGAGTTGCATTTTGCTTTGATGGGAAGGTTGTTTTACCGCAAAATGCGATTATTAGAAGAGGCCGAAAGCAAGCAGCAAACGATGTGAGTTCACTCTTAAAAGAGTGGCAGATAGAGAGGGTTATAGTAGGGCTCCCAAAGGGTGGAAGCAGCGAAGAGGAGATGGAGAGGCGGATAAAACACTTTGTATCTCTTTTAGATATTGAAGGGATAGAGCTTGAGTATTTTGATGAGTCTTTTAGCTCTTTTGAAGCAAAAGAGCAGATGCGAGGGGTAGTTAAGCAAAAAAGAGATGGGAGAGTTGATTCAATTGCTGCAAAAATTATACTAGAGCGTTATTTAGGACAATGATTGGCGAGAGTTTCTAGAGATGCGAAATATTTTATGGAAACTTAAGGGTTTTTATGGAATTGTAGAAAATTGAAACAGAAAGGAGGAGGAGATGTTTCATTTAAAAGAACACAATACAGATGTCAAAACGGAGTTTATTGCAGGCTTAACAACATTTTTAACGATGATGTACATTGTTCCAGTAAATGGGTTTATCTTAGCAGATGCAGGATTGCCTATGGGTGCAGTGGTAACTGCAACTGCTCTTATTACAATATTGGCTACACTCTTTAGTGGTTTATGGGGGAATACTCCAATTGCAATGAGTGTTGGTATGGGACTCAATGCCTATTTCGCCTATGGTTTAGTTTTGGGCATGAAGATTCCTTGGCAAACCGCTTTGGGGATAGTTTTTATCTCTGGGGTTATATTTGTTATTCTTTCGTTTACAAAGTTTCGTGTCTGGATAATGAGAGCTATCCCTATGGATCTGCGTCGCTCTATTAGTGCAGGTATTGGTGCATTTATCGCTTTTATTGGTTTAAAAGAGATGCATATCATCATACCTGATAAAGCAACTTTTGTAAAACTTGGGCATTTTAGTGATCCACATGTCTTACTTGGAGCATTTGGGATACTTTTAGCACTTATTCTCCATGCGTATCGTATTCGGGGAGCTTTTATTTTATCGGTTTTGATTAGTTCACTGATAGGTTGGAGCTTTATTCCAGATTTGAAGTTTCCAGAGCAGATCTTTAGTATGCCAGCATCAATTGAGCCTATCTTTTTAAAGCTCGATATCGCTTCGGCACTCTCACTCTCTTTGCTACCTGTGATTATTACTTTTTTAATTACAGATATGTTTGATACACTTGGAACCTTAACTGCAGTAGGAGCAAGAGCAGGGCTCTTTCAGCAGGGAACAAAAGATGATAAAGCCTTAGAGAAGACACTCGAAGCTGATGCAGTAGCAACAGTGGCTGGATCTTTGCTTGGTGTCTCTACAACTACTTCGTTTATAGAGTCTGCAAGTGGGGTAGAGGCTGGCGGTCGTACAGGTTTAACGGCGGTATTTACAGCTCTCTTTTTTGTATTGACTCTCTTTTTACTCCCACTCTTTAAAGCAATACCAGAGCCGGCAATTTTGCCAATATTGGTAGCTGTTGGGGTGCTAATGTTTATGGAGCTTGGACGAATGAACTTTCAGGATATGGATATTGCAACAGCAGCAGCTGCCTTCTTTTCAATACTACTAATGCCACTAACATTTTCAATTACCAATGGATTGGCAGCGGCATTTGTAACCTATAGTGTCATTAAATTAGCCAAGGGTGAATGGAAAGATCTTAATTTGGGTATTATTGTTATATCAATTATTTCACTTATTGTATTTATTGTACACAAATAAGGATACTCATTGGAAAAGTACTATTATGGTTATAATGAGTTTTTAAAAGACTCTTTAACATTAGCAAAGAGAGTAGAAGAGTTTGATGCCGATACTCTCTTGGCTGTTGCAAGAGGTGGATTGACGCTTGGTCACTTTATGGCACAGATATTAAATAAAAGACGACTCTTTTCATTAAACTCTATTCTTTATGAGAAAGAGCGTAAGAAAGAGAGTATTGAGATCTTTAATATCCCAGATTTAGAGAGTGCAAAGCGGGTTTTAATAATTGATGATATCATTGATAGTGGTCAGACTTTAAAAGAGATAGTAGCAATTTTAGAAGAGTGTTACCCCAATTGTGAATTTAGGTTAGCAACTATCTTTTATAAGCCAACAGCAGTAATTACAGCAGACTATGCACTAAAAGAGGCAAAAGAGTGGATTGACTTCTTTTGGGAGGTTGATCCATTTCGAATAGAGGGTTAAATGCCATAAAGCTTTTTAAAGAGAATCATTCCTGCCACTGTAGCACTAAGGGTAAAGAGAACATTGAGTGTCACATTAAAAAATGCTTTTGTATAGAGTCCTTGTTGGAGCATAAGAACTGTTTCGAGTGAGAATGTAGAGAATGTGGTTAATGCTCCAAGTAGCCCTGTAATTAAAAGTGCTTTCATATTGGGTGCAATGGTTTGTTCGAAGTAGAGTGCTAAAAAACCAATTAAAAAACTTCCAATCACATTTACCCCAAATGTTCCAAATGGAAAAGATGCCCCTATGAGCTTATTGATATAGTAAGAACCACTAAATCGAAGGATAGCACCAATAAAGCCACCTATACCGACTGCTAATATGAGAGTTAGATTCATCTACTCTTCCCTTTTACTAAAAGAGACTACACCAATAGTAGATTGTGTGATAAAGAGATTAGCCAGAGCCTCTTTGTGTTCTTTTAAAAATTTGCTTATTTTTGCATCATTATCGATTATCTCTATAATAAGTGGCAACTCATTTGAGAGGTTTAAGATATCAAAAGTGTGTATAGTTGAGTGCTCTCCAATACCTGCAACTGCTTTGTAGACAGTTGCTCCTGCAAGTTTTGACTCTTTTATATTCTCTAAAATATATTTCCATAGTGGTTGATTATTAAACTTATCTGTGTTATCTAGATAGATTTTTAAGAGAGTTTTCTCTTCAATGGACTCTTGCATAGTTATATCCTACTCTTTATCTTCAAAGATAACAATTTCATATCTACTCTTTTTTCGTACCATCGCTTTACTTTTAGGTACAGAACCTAAGAGATTTGCTTCTCTTAATTGCTCTTTAAGATACTCTATTTCATTCTCCATCTCATCCATCTGCTCTTTGAGGCGTAAAATTATATCTATTCCAGCAATATTTACGCCTAGATCTCGTGTTAGTCGTAGAATAAGCTTCATTCTATCGATATCTCTTTGGGAGTAGAGGCGGATTCTACCTTCAGTTCGGGATGGTTTTATGAGACCCTCTCGCTCATACTGCCTAAGTGTTTGAGGGTGAATATTGAGCATCGAAGCAACAATGCTAATTAAGTATACTGGTTCATCATAGCTATGCATTCTTTACTCCTTATTCAGGTAATTTTTCTAAACAGGCCTTAAGTTCTTCACTTAAGTTATCTATATTAGGAAGAACGATATTAGCGATTAAATAGAGATCACCTTTTTTGCCACCAGATTTTGGAAAACCTTTCTCTTTAAGCCGAAATTTTTGACCGTTTTTGGTATTTTTAGGTACCTTTAGCGTAACCTTTTTTTCTGGAGTTTCAATCTCAATCTTGCCACCAAAGAGAGCAGTTTTGAGAGGAATATCTATCGTTTTATAAAGATCATCGCCTTTTCTTTCATACTCTGGAGATGGTGCAACATTTACAGTAATTAAGAGATCACCTCTTTGCCCATGATAGCTTTGCCCTTTACCTCTTACTCTTAGTGTCTTTCCAGTCTTTATACCTGCAGGAATCTTAATATCGAAACTCTCTCCATTATCAAGAGTGATATGGTGTTTACCTCCAAGAAGAGCGGTGATAAATGGTATTGTAATTGATGTTTTAATATCTAAATCGGGTGTTCTGTAGCTACTACCAAAACCGCCACCAAAACCACTAAAACCACCACTTCGTGAACTTCTAAATCCTCCAGAGCTAAAACCTCCACCAAAACCACCAGTGGCACCACCAAACATTGCTCTAAGGATCTCTTCTAAATCGACATCGGGACCTTGTGAATGTGCAAAATCCTGGAAGCTTTGACCACCAAACATTTGGTCACCAAATTGATCATACTTTGCTTTTTTCTCTGGATCGCTTAGTACTTCGTAAGCGGCATTGATCTCTTTAAATTTCTCTTGACTTGCTGGATCTTTATTGATATCTGGATGGTATTTTCTTGCTAATTTACGGTATGCTTTTTTTATCTCATCTGCAGAGGCATTTTCACTTACCCCTAAAGTTTCATATAGACTCTTTGCCATATTTAATTCTCCTTAAAATATATAGCC
>JALWMN010000080.1 GCA_027083895.1 Campylobacteraceae bacterium | reverse complement strand
ATATAGATAACATCTACTGGAGTCTTGGCTAAGAGATCAAGCGTCTCATCTAGCTCACCCTCAAATGCTTTTGAGATTGCCATAATATTCACTGTTGTCTCATACCCTTTTGCGTGTGCATCTTCGATAAGCTCAATCGCTTCTGGAATTTGGTGAATGTAGGTTGCAATCCGCACCATATCGACAACTGAATCTTTCTTAGGCAGAAGCTCCTCTTTTACAGTTCGCCCAATATCAGACATTACAGCAATCTTCATATCGGTATTATTCTCACCTACGATTCTTCGAATATCCTCCTCTTTACAGAAGTTCCACGCTCCAAACTCCTCTTCGCTCATGAGTGTTGGGGAGTTGTTCTTTCCTATCTCCATATAATCAACTCCACACGCAACACATGTCTCATATACTCCTCGAACAAAGTCATCACTAAAGTGGAAGTTATTGACCAATCCACCATCTCGAATAGTACAATCTAAAACACGAATGTCCTCTCGAACGCTCAACATTGAGCCTCTTTTTCGTAACATCGATATACCCTTTATATAAATTATTGTAATAGTATCTTAACTTCTCTTAGATTTTTAGGAAATTGAGAGATTTGAGGCTTTAAAAGCTAAAAAGTGTTACAGCTTTTTAGCAGGCAAATTACCTGCTACTGCACAATATGCCCTACAAATTTAGACATATTATTTAAAATCTTGCCGCCTCGCCTAAAGCCAACACCACACGCCTCATAAGCATAAAAGACGCCAGCTTGATAGCTCCTTCCATCGCTATCGGTAGGGAGCTCAACATACTCTTGATAGAGCATCTTATGGTTGCCATAAATATCTTTATTCTCCTCAAGCACACTACCATTTGCATCTAAGATCGCTACATCGCCACCCTCTCTACCAAAAATTGGCTTTCTAACCTGCTTTTTCCCATCTAGCGGCTCAAAAGAGCTCTCTAAAAGTAGTGGATGGTTTGGGTAGAGATCCCAAAGCACCTTTAAAAAGCCTTTGCTTTGAAACATTAGCGTATAGGCAGGGTTGAAGATAATCGCCTCTTGATTCTTTACAATATTCGTTAGCAACATCGCAAGCTCTGACTCCTCTATTGCAATATCCTCCCAAGGAATCAGCTTAAACCAGAGCTCAAACTTCTCTTCATTGTAGTAGATACCATTATCATCAAACGCTACATCATCGATATAGGCAAACTCTGTCTCAAAGCCAGCCTCATTTGCCATATGCTGCAAGAGTCTAACAGTATTTTCCTCTTCGGCATTGCCACGGATTGAGCTAAAGAGAAACTGCCACCCCTCATAGAGCTCTTCGAATCTTGAAGTATCTTCTGTAAGTGTTACAATGCGTCGAAAATTCTCTACTAATGCTTCGTAGATAAAGTTAAATTGGCTGCTCTCCTCTAAGCCATTTTGTTTTAAAATCGCCCACTGGATAATGGCACTCTCAAATAGAGCCGTTGGTGTATCGGCATTAAACTCAAGTAGCTTAATTGGCTTGCCATCAATACCACCAGCAAAATCGAAACGCCCATAGAGGTGCCAATGGACATCACTCTCCCAGCTCTTTTTAATAATCTCTACCAGGTTAAAAGGTATGCCAATCTCGTGAAAGAGATCATTCTCTATGACATACTCTCCAGCCTCTACAAACATATCATAAAGCTCATTTGCAGCAGTTGCATAAGCATTGGCCTCATCTTCGCTTAAAACTACAAGCTCATTTGCAACATAGCTTGTCTTATCACTATCGGTATGCCAAAGAAAGCCAAGCTCTTCGAGATACTCTTTTGCTAGAGGAGTAACCTGCTTTAAATTAACCACCAAAACCTCCAAAGAATCCGCCCTTTCTTGCACTACTACTCTTGCTGCCAAAGAAACCGCTCTTTTTTGTTGAGCCAAGACTCTTTCTTGGTTTATTAAAACTGTTTTTACTTCTTGTGTATGTTGATGGAGACTTATATCCTGCCTTTCTATTGTTTTGGTAGTTTGGATTTCCAAAGAGCTTACTTCCTATCCAAGAGCCTATAATAGCCCCTGCAGCACTTGCTAGAATTGCTTCGCCAAGGCTCATTCCACTACTCATTTGTGCTTCGCCATTTGGCTGAATAAGAGGAGATGTTCCATTATCAATTTTTGCTTTCTCCTCTTGTAAAAGCTTATCCATCTCCTCTTTAGTTAAAACCTTCTCAGTTCCATCAAGTTTTTTTAAGACAATGCGGGTCTCATCTGCTGGAAACTCATCTTTTACTTTATACTTTCCAGGTGCTACCTCTTCTATAATTACAAATGCACCCTTAGCCTTTTGCTGCTCTTGTGCTTGGCTATCTTCGCGGCTGCCGCATCCACTTAAGCCAGTCACTAAAAAAGCACCCAAACCGGTAGCCATTGCAGCTGTTGAGAATTTACGTAAAATAGACATATCTATCCTTTAGAACTATTTTTTGAAAGATTATACTTTATGAAGATTAATAAAAAGTGAGAAATAAGAGGCTCTATAGCTCCTCTTTTGCCTTTTTGAGTGCTTCGATTACTGCATCGATATTACTTTTTGGTATATGCACTCTCCAGTTTGGATTGAGTGTCTCTGGATCAGAGTTTAAAAAGACTCCTATACTTGCAACACTCTCACTATCCTCACCATACGGCTCCTTAATAATAGCAACCTCAATTTTACCATTCTCTGTTCCGCTAAGCTTAATTACATCAACAATCTTATCCAAAATCCCCATTGCCTACGCTCCTCGTTGCTTGAGTTGCCCTATTATAGAGTATATAGTTGATAGAAATCTTTTTTTATATTAAAATTTGGACTTTTTTTCACAACTTGCTAACTTTCGTATCATCTGCTATAATAGTAGAGAAGAATACATTACGAAAGGTTGAAAATGGAGAGTAATCAAAGTGATCTACTTGCACTTTTAGGGATTAAAGTTGAAGATGGAAAAATTGAGCTCGATACAAATAAGACTAAAGCCTTTTTCCAAACACTCCAAACAAGTGTAGAGGAGCAGGCTAAAAAGATCGAAAAGGGTATAGAAGAGGGAAGCTTAGATCTAACCAAAAGTGTAGGTATAAAAGTAGAGGATCAAAAGATTGAACTAGATCTAAAAAAGACAAAGAGTTTCCTAGAAGAGATTGCTCAAAAAGCGGCCAACTTTATTGAGACACTCAATCAAGAGATTAATAAACTTAATCAAAAAGAGAGTTAATTGCTGCAGCTACTTCTAGCAGGCTCTAGTATAACTCTCTACCTCTTTTTATAAATAGCATAATAGATCCAAAATTTGCATATATAAAGTTACTAGAACTCTATTAATATAAACTCTCCTCAACAAAATAAGCAAGTTAACAACTGTTCATAAGCAATATTCCTCCAGATATATCGAAAAGTTCCAGTAAAACTTGTGCTGTACTTTGCTATCTATCTACACAGTCAAAGAAGCATTAATAAAATACTTTAGACTCTTTTTAGATAATTTGATGCATTCCATGAATATAAAGCTATATTTTATATTATTTAATATATAATCAAAAGATAAATTTTTTTGAGGCTTAATTCTATCTTGAAAGGTCGATTATGTATAAGTATTTGCCCCCTCTACTTTTTACTCCTCTTTTGCTGCAGGCAGCTGAGATTCAATATGGTAAAGGTATCTTTGGAATGAAGGGTGGATTTTTAGGTTTAAACTCCCGTATCGAGAGCGATATCTCCACCTTTGCATTCAAAAATGAACATAGTAGTGCAGGAAACCTCTACTATGGTTACGATATTACATGGCTAGACTCAGACCAACTACGACAAAAGCAGAAGCAGTATAACTCACTTGCAGGTATACTTACAAATAAAGCAAGCGACTATCTTTGGAAAAAAACAAAGCAAAAAGCGATTGTTCTGCCTGAGATGAAGTATCGTGTTAAGGGTTTAGATGCAAATTTACGATTAGGATACGATATTATCCATCAAGATGACTACAACTATCTTGGTGTTGGTTTGCTTCTTGGAGTCTCTGCACCAATTGTTGATGCCGATAAAGGGGATTCTGTTACTCCTGATTTAGGAAATCTCTATAATGAAGCTGGCTATATCTTAAAAGCTCAAAAGATGTTTGCAAAGAGTAAAACAAAATTTTTAACCTATAAACTTGGACCAACTATAAGTTTTCAAAAATCGATTTTAACAAATAGATTCTCAATCTATGGAACAGCTAGTTATGCACTCCAAAATGCAAAAATCAAAAATACCTATGCTCATCTGAATTCTAAAACTAATGGAAGCTACCAATCATACGATATTGGACTCAAATTTACCCCATTTCCAAATAGTAGCAAAGATACTTTTCTTTTTAACTCAAACCTCCATATTACTGCAGGGTATAGATATAATAAATGGAAGAGCAAGAATGCAATTTTTGATATAAGTGGCAACCAGATAGATTCTAAACTCCTCTCTCCATTTAAGAAGAAGTTTGAGATGGATAGCTCTACAACATATGCAGGATTAAGCTACAGCTTTTAATCAACAAGCAGCTAAGAGTAGTAATTTCATACTCTTATGCTGCGTTTAAAGAGTATTAACCGCAGTGCCCTCCACCGCAGCAGCCACTCTTTACTCTCTCATCAACTTTAATGACTATTGAGTCACCACTCTCAACTACTTGAAACTCATGCTTTTGGCAGAACTCTTGGTTCATCTCTTTTGAGAGATTCATAGCTTTAATTAACGCATCATCTTTGTTATCAAATTTTTGATTATTCTCAATGCCGCTTTTTCTAAAGCAACCACACTCTTTCTCTATAGTTACTGTAAACATTCTTGATCCTTATGTAATAAAGTTTTGTATGCAAATTTGCAGATTAATAATAGCATATTTAACTTTAAATAGGACAAAATTTATCTTATTTATACCACTTGACTATATCCTCAAGATTTTGCCGTGTCTTTACCGGCTGTGGATTGAGACGATAACCAAATGCAACCATTACACTCACTCCCCAAATATCCGTCTCTATCGAGAACTCCTTTTGCATTATACGCTCTAACTTTTCTTGATCAAACCCCTCAATAGCACACGAATCAATCCCTAACATTGCAGCAACACTCATCATATTTCCTAAAGCAATATAGCACTGTTTCGATGCCCAATCAAAAAAGGCTCTCTCGCTCTCAATAAGTTTAAAATCACTCTCGACAAACTTTTTGTACTTAGCTCTTCGAGCTTCAGCCTTCTCTTTTGGGATCTTATGGATATCGTACATCATGTGAGTAATATAGTCACTTTGTGGCAGCAAAGTTGGTTTTTTGCGAGCTAATATTACAAGATAGTGACTTGCTGTAGGTAGAATCTGCTGTGCTCCCCAAGTAGCTGGAAGAAGCTTTTCTCGCAAGCTCTCATTTTGTACAACTAAAAATCTCCACGGCTCAAAACCAAAAGAGCTTGGACTCAAACGCCCAATCTCAAGGATCGTATTGAAATCTGCTTCGCTTATCTTTTTTGTCTTATCAAAAATTTTACATGCATGGCGAAAGTAGAAGGCATCTAAAATATCTTTTTTTTGCATTTTTTTATCTCCAAAAGATCTTTTTAAATAT
>JALWMN010000079.1 GCA_027083895.1 Campylobacteraceae bacterium | reverse complement strand
TTTTTTAACGCTGTTCGCCGTTTGTAGCTTCGAAACCAAAGCGTTGTGAGCAAAGCGAACCGCGGAGGCAAAAGGCTTTCCTTCAATACTCAAGCTGTCAATGACCAGTTATAGATAGAGTACTGGCTAATGCAAATTTTTGGTTAAAGTATCAAAGCAACAACTGCTATAGCAAAACCACCATCATGCGAAAGCGAGAGAGAAGAGCTCTTAATCTGATACTCCTCGTTGGTTAGTCTAAGATGAGGTGCCCCTTTGCTATCTTTACTAATTGCAATATCTAAAAAGCTCAACTCCTCTCCAATACCACAACCTAATGCTTTTGCGACAGCCTCTTTTGCTGCCCAAAAAGCTGCAATTGTCTCAACTTTTTTTGCAATTTGTTGCTCCTCTTGAGACAAGAATCGGTTTAAGAACTTCTGGCCAAACTTCTCTATAGACTCCTCAATCCTCTTAACAAGAACAATATCTGTACCTATCTTTAGTTGCATCACATCCACTCTATAACTTTCTCTACACTATTTGCAATATAGATCTTTAAACCAGACTCCTCAAGTGGCTTACTTGGAACTACAGCATTTTTAAAACCTTGCGTTGCCGCCTCTTTTAATCGCTGTAGCATATTTGGCACCTCTCTAATTTCACCAGTTAAACTCACCTCTCCAATAAAGAGCGTTTGAATACTAATCTCTCTCTCTTTAAAAGAGCTTAAAATTGCTGCTATTATAGCTAAATCTGCACTTGTCTCTTGAATCCTAATACCCCCTACAACATTAACAAAGATATCATAAGTACCAAAAGGGAGATCAAGCTTCTTCTCCAAAAGTGCTAGAAGCATATTGAGCCTATTACTATCAAATCCAGTAGAACTCCGTTTAGGATGTGCATATGCAGGCGTTACTAAAGCTTGTACCTCTACTATAATTGGTCGCGACCCCTCCATAACTACCGTTAAGGCTGATCCTGCTTGAAGCTTCTCTTTATTAAAGAAGTACTCTACCATACTTTTGGCATCTTGCAATCCAGCACTTGTCATCTCAAAAATACCCACCTCATTTGTAGAGCCAAAGCGATTCTTAAAGCTTCGAAGCAGTCTTAAGTCACTATTGCTATCACCTTCAAAATAGAGTACTGTATCTACCATATGCTCAAGCACTCTTGGACCTGCAATTGAGCCATCTTTAGTTATGTGCCCAATTATAAAGATAGGAATCTCTTTTAGTTTTGCTAGACGCATCAACTCAAAGGTAATTGCTCTAACTTGCGTGACTGAACCAGGTGCAGATGGAACCTCTTGTGAATAGATTGTTTGGATAGAATCTATAACTACAAATTGATACTCATTAAGCTCAATCTCTTCTACAATAGTCTCCATATTTATTTCTGCTAACAGATAGAGCCTTTTGCTAGTTGCACCTAATCGATCTCCTCGCAACTTAATCTGTGATGCAGACTCCTCTCCAGAGACATAAAGTACTTTAGTACCATTTGCAGCTAGATTTCCAGCAATTTTGAGAAGTAAGGTAGACTTACCAATACCAGGACTCCCTCCTATTAACGTTAATGAACCAGGAACAATACCACCCCCTAAAACAAGATCCAACTCCTTTGATTTACTGCTAAACCTCTTTATATTCTCTGATTTAATCGATGTTATCGGGAGAGCTTTTGAAACTCTCTCCCTTTTTGTTACTGTTTTACTCAGATACTCAATCTGCTCACTACTTAACTCTAAAAGTGAATCCCACGAGTTACAAGAAGGACACTTTCCAACCCAACGAGGCGATTGAAATCCACAATTTTGACACTCAAAAAGTGTTCTCTTTTTTGCCATCAATATCCCCTCTATTTTTCTTTATTATACAGAAAGTAGATTAGAAATGCTGCGTTATCTTTTATACGATTTAGAATAAATATGAAAAAAATTGAAAATTTTTACGCTTTTTAATAGCTTTTTATGCTATAATTTTTCAGAATAAATTCTAAAGGTTTAAATTAAGATGTTCCTAAAAATGGTATTACTTTTTATCTTCATCACTACTACTGTTCTTGAAGCATCGTTTGATGAACAATTTAAAACCATTTCTTGGGATTGGATTATTATAATTGCTTTAATACTCCTCTTTTTTATACTTTTAGCCTCAATTATACGTGATAATAAAAATAGAAAAAAAGCGTTAAATAATTTTTTTGAAAAAGAAAAATGTAAAAAAAGTGGCGAATATAGATACCTTCAAGAGATCAATAATGAACGTATCCATTCAGTAGAGAGACTCCAAAACTCAATACTGCAAATCGATAGTAAAGAGGATGCTAAGATCTATGATGAGATAAAAAAGAATTGTAAAAATATCTTTGATAATAACCAAGAAGAGAGAATATTTTTAGATATTGCAACAGAGTCAATTAAACCAAAAAATAGAGAGTTTTCACTCAAAAACTTTATCGAAGAGATTGGACAAAATGTTACTATTGAGTATCAAAGTGGCTCTCTTCCAGATAATATTATAGGTGATAGAGAGATAATTGGTAATATTCTATTTCTTCTTGAAAAACTCCAAACAAAAGAGCATCGAATCAGTAATCCAAGCTTTGTTATTGAACTATTACCAAACAGCACAATAAAAGTTGATATACCCCAATCATTAGCAATGAATGCCACTCATCTTAAGGTTTTAGAGAATGGAATTAAGCCACACTTTAGTAGAAAAGATAAGAGATACTATGGTATCTATCTCTATCTCGTAAAAAAGCTTCTTAACCAAATTAATGGCTTACTAACATTAGAGAGCGATAATAGTACATATAGAGTCTCTCTCTCCATTCCTATTGATATCATTTATGAGAATACTGATAGCGAAGAGATCCAAAGGCAACTTGAAACTCCTAAGAGAGCTCTTATTATTACAGATAGCAATAGTGCTCTTGAACTCTCAACAATTCTTAAAAAGTACAACTTCGAAACTGAGATTGAGAATTTAAATCGACTCAATAAAGAGATTCCAAACTTTATGGAGTATGAGACGATATTTATGGATAGTGATCTCTTTGAACCAATTTTAACCGAATATCTCCAGAGTATAAAGCCTATAAGCAATTTCCAAATTGTTGCTCTTATTAATAGTAAACATCCACACTATCCTGCAGAAGTTGTTGATGCTTCAATCGAAATGCCACTCTCTACACAAAGTGTTGCTAAAGTTATTGCAACTCTTTATAGTAGTGATCTAATAGAGAAGCAAAGTAGTCAAAAGAGTCTAAAAAGTAGTACAAGTAATATCAAAAAAGCAAAAGAGTCAGATCAAAAACGTGTTCTTATAGCTGATGATGATAGAGTAAACCGCCATATTCTTGAGTATGCAATTAAAAATTATGGAGTGATGGTAACTGCTGTCTCAAATGGATTAGAGGTACTAAAAGAGCTTGAAGTGAATGATTATGACCTTATAATCCTCGATAGTGTCATGCCATATTTAGATGGATATCAAACTATTACTAAGATTCGTCAAAATAGTAGATATAATGCTACTCCGGTTGTAATTCACACCTCATTCTCACTCTATAAAAACAGTATGGAGAATATATTCCAATTAGGATTTGACTCTTATCTACCTAACCCATTTAACAAAGATGAGTTAAGAGCCCTCTTAAATCGATACCTCTCAACAGATATTACCTCGCAAGCCAAAGAAGCTCATAGTAAAAAATCTAAAGATGAGATCATTAAGAGCTTTAAAGAGTTTCTTGCAATCTACTCTGATAGTGATAGAATTATCGAAAAGTATATTAAGGAGAAGCGAAATCTCCAAGCAATCTCACTTATAGATGATTTAAAAGAGATTAGTTCCAAAGTTGGCGCTCAAGAGCTTAATGGTGTTTTAGAATCGATTAAAGAGGCATTAGAAGAGAATAGAGAGATTGAAGAGAATCTTATCTATACCCTCTCAGCTACACTTAAAAAAATAAAAAGCAATATTTCACACCAGCTAGAGAATAGTTAGTACAACCAAAGTTTTGTACTCAATTGCAAAGCATTTCATCTAAGGCATTGACTAAAATATCACTAAACCTACTTGTAAATCAAGATTTTTGCAAACTAAAACTTTAAACTTGGTACTTCTTTTTTAACCAAAATTTTGTATGAGAATTAGCAAAGATTTGGCAAATGCTAAAGTTTAGAGTGTTTGCAAAAATCTTGAAGTTAACCCATAGGTTGATTGATGGATATTTGTAAATGCCCATAGATAAATGATTTGCGAAAGGTTGTTAATCTCTAATGCAAATTTTGGTTTAATTGAACACTTTACAAAACCATTGATTTCACTCAAGATAGATATAATTTTTCGCTTTGCAAACGCAAGTACTCCTTCTTGCTTAATTAGCCTAACGGCTAACATAAACATTTGCTAAAATCATAAAACTTTCATTCAATTCATAGTTTTGTTAGAGTGTTTAATTACATTGATCAACTTCTACAGAAACATATCTCTACACGTAGAGCTTTACAAGCTCACTTTAAGAGTTCCCAACACCCTTTTTTACGAAATTTGTAGTAGTATCTACTCCTCTCTTATAGTAAAAATCTCATCTAATATTGAGTTAAGATACCACTTTGTATCGAATTTTTTGAGATCATCCGCACTCTCTCCAACACCAATATAGTATATTGGCATCTTTAGTTCATCTGCGATTGAGAGAATAGAACCACCCTTTGCAGTACCATCAAGCTTTGTAATGATAATCCCATCTATACCAACCATTTCGTTAAATGCTTGTGCTTGATTAATCGCAGAGCTTCCTTGTGTACCATCAATAATGAGTAGCTTTCTATG
The DNA here is from genome assembly GCA_027083895.1 of Campylobacteraceae bacterium. Lineage (GTDB taxonomy): Bacteria > Campylobacterota > Campylobacteria > Campylobacterales > Sulfurovaceae > JAADEQ01. The sequence continues at coordinate 898 of JALWMN010000079.1, read as the reverse complement.
GGGTGCTCCCTCGAGTGCTTTATTAGCAACTCGAACCATCTTTTGTAGCTCACCTGCTAAGTTTACTTGCGTATGGAGCCTTCCTGCAGTATCGATTAAAACATTATCGATCCCTTTCGCGATTGCTGAGTTAATCGTATCATAGACAACTGCAGATGGATCATGCCCCTGTTTGGTAGCCACTATTGGAATATCAAGCCTCTTAGCCCAGCGACTTAACTGCTCGATTGCAGCAGCTCTAAAGGTATCTGCTGCCCCCAAAAGTACTCCCTTCCCTTCATCTTTATACTTTTTAGCTAGCTTTGCAATTGTGGTTGTCTTTCCTGCACCATTTACTCCAATAATCATCTCGACAAAGGGCTTTTGCTCCCCTGGATAGATCCAATTTGCTTTATAGTCAAATATAGAGATAAGTGAGTTATAAAGCTGCACACGAGTAATTTTTTGTGGAAGCTGCTCTAAAATCTTTTCTACTAACTCATAATTAACATCTGCCTCTAAAAGTAGATCTTCGAGTTCATCTCTATCTATATCTTTTCGTAACTTCACACTCTCTTTAGAGCCTAATCCTAAACTCTTTTTAATAAATCCAAACATAGACACCCTTTACGATATAATCCCAAAAGAATTATATCGAAAAAAAGGATTTTCATCTATGAAGAGCAAGTTAAAAAAGCTCTTTCGAAAGAAAGTGCTTCAAGAACTCTCTAAACAAAAACCAAATAACTATAAAAAAGATAAACTTCTTCATTGGAAACTCTTCCATTTTATCAGAAAAATGGGATTTAAAGAGATAATGCTCTACATCTCTTTAGAAAATGAGGTAAACACCACTCAACTCATTAAGCTATTAAGAGAAAAAGGGTATAATTTATATGTTCCTTATATGGAAAATGAT
>JALWMN010000078.1 GCA_027083895.1 Campylobacteraceae bacterium | reverse complement strand
GCGTTTGACTTTAGTAACTTACCCATAGGATGCTAGAGTGGTTTTTGTACCAACTCTCTATAGTTACGAGGCTGTAAGTAAAATCAAACAGACAACAAAGGGATATACAATGGAGTACTTTGTAGGTATAGATATAGCTAAAAGTTTTCATATTGCTTGTGTGGTTGATAGTAATGATAAAATCATAAAGAGGTCTTTAAAGTTTCATAATAGTAAACAAGGCTTTAAAGAGCTCCTTTTACTTTTAGATTCTATTAGTAATAAGAGCTGCTTTACTATCGGTATGGAGGCTACTAATCTCTTTTTTGAAAATCTCTATCTTTATTTAAAAGAGAAAGGATTTAAGGTATTATTACTTAATCCTTATCAGACAAATAAATTTAGAGAGTTAGATAGTATGAAAAAGGTTAAAAACGACAATATCGATGCTTTAATGATAGCAGCTCTTATAAAGAGTGGTAGATACTCTAAAGCTTATGTTAGCCAAGATATGTATCAATCTATTAAAGCACTCTATAGACACAAACACTCTTTGCTTGAAGAGCTTAAAAAGCATAAAAGACAGATACAAACTCTTTTAAGTGTTGTATTCCCTGAAATGGAGCAAGTTATTAAAGACCCCTTTAATGTTACAGGGTTAGCTCTGCTTGAGAAGTATCCAACTGCAAAACATTACGAATATGCAAATGTGGATAGAGTCTTAAAAACCTTTAGAGGTATTAAAGGAAACAATTTTAATAGAGAAAAAGCTATTAAGCTTTTAGAGTTAGCCAAAGCCTCTATTTACCAAGGCAATGGTAAAGATGAGAGAGCTTATGTTATTAAATCCCATATTAGAGTAATTAAACTACTTCAAGCAGAGCTTGAAGAGTTAGAAAATGAGATGTTAAAGCTCTTTAATCAAGTCCCAAAACTCAATAGAGATGAAGAGCAAGAGGTTATTGATATTATTGATAACCTTAGAACCATACCAGGTGTTAGTGATAAGACAATTTTTGCTCTTATGAGTGAGTGTGGCGAACTCTCTAGGTTTAAGAGAGCCTCCTCTTTTATAGGTTATTTAGGTCTCTATCCAACACTTGAGCAATCTGGCAACAAACTTATTAATGGCCCTCTTGCTAAAAGAGGAGCCAAGTTAGCCAAAAAAGCTCTTTATCAAGCTGCAATTGCTGCTATTCGACACAATAAAGAGTTAAACAAACTCTACAGAGATAAAGTCTCTCAAGGCAGAGCCAAAAAGGAAGCTGTTATTATTGTTGCAAGAAAACTTGCTCAAATTATCTTAGCTATATATAAAAACAATGTTGCGTATAACCCACAAAGAGTATTTCAGCAATAGATAGTACCTTTGTTGTCTCATTCAACTATTTAACAGTAAGTTGTTATAGAACTTGGCAAACACCATAGAGAGCAAAATAAGAAACTCTCTACTTTACCATTGTCAAACAGACTTGAGCTGTTTGATCATTGAAACACTTTAGTTCAAATCCAGCTATCGAACCTTTTTTAAAGTGCTTCAAGAATCAAACACTCTCAAGAGAAAATACTCTCTTGAGAACCTTTTATATTTAGTATAGCCAGATTATTGTTTTTCTATTTTTTTATTCCTTTTAAGTTATTTTTTATAGGATTGCTTATTTATGATACGGATGATTATTAATTATTGTTAACCCTCTATAAATCTGCTCTAAAAGTAACACTTTTACCAGCTTATGAGAGATTGTAATTCTACCAAAAGAAACTGATAAATTGGCACTTTTGACAAATTTTTGCCCCAATCCATACGCACCACCAATAAAAAAATTTACATGTGCATTTTTTTGAAAAATTTTAGAAAACTCTATACTATCTACCTCTTTGGCATGCGGATCTAACACTACACTATAGCCATTAAGATATGGGCGAAATGCCTTCTCATACTCAAGTTGTGCTAATTTCGCTGAACTCTCTTGAGCCTTTGCGATTGAGTTTGAAAATATATCAATAGTCTCAATTTTTGCAAATGGTTTAGCAATTTTTTTATAATGCTCAATTAGTGGAGTATAGAGATTTGGCTTCCCTTGCTTATCTATAGTATAGATTTTAATGTTCACACAAGCTCCTTATAGAAACTATCAACTCTCCTATTTTTAACTATAACACTATCTAGATAGGTATCAAAACTCTCCCCTCTATTATACTCTATTCGAAGAGATTTTGGGTCAATAGCACGCGATATTGCAACATAAAATTGCCCTGGAACAAAGAGTCTATCAACATTACATACCATTGAAGCTAAACTCATCCCTTGGGATCTATGAATTGTAATAGCATAGGCCAATTTTATGGGAAATTGTTCTACATATGCAACTACTTCACTCTCAAGTGTCTCTGGATTGATCTTTGTTAATTCAAAATCGTGCCTATAAAGTGTAATCTCTCTCCCCTCACTCTCAATAATTATATGATCAGGCTCAAGTTCTACAACAACACCTCTTTGCCCATTAACAAACTTACCCCACTTATTAACAGTAAAAATAACTGGTGCCCCTACCTTTAAATGAAGGCTCTCAACAATAGGTAAAGCCTTTAACCAACTCTCTATTCGTTTATCGTCTACTGAACCTATCTTCTTTTTTTGCCAAAAATAGAGTGCCTCATTAGCATCTATCATAGATAGCTTCTCTTTATTCATCAACTCTGCTTCTAGATTGCGTCCAAAAAGATATGTTGGATCAAGTTCACTTTGGAAATAGTTTCTTAAAAGAGTATGAAGGTAACTACGAACTTCACTTGTTACTTCCCCTTTACGTATCGATGATAGAATCTTTGCGAACTCTCTATCCTTTGTACGCTTAATCTCTTCTAAAATAATAGGTTTAAAATGGAATCTGCTCCAAGCACTACTATCAAATGCATAATAGGAGTACTCAAAGAGTCCATTGCTCTTTTGCTCCTTTACAACTGGTGGTAGCTGATAAAAATCACCCACGACTAAAAGGCGACCATTAAATCCAAGCTGTTCTAATCTATAATAGATCATATCCATTAAGTCTACAGAGACCATACTAATCTCATCTATTATAATTAAATCTAAATTCTGAAGCACTTTTTTAAGTTCACTCAATCGACTACTATTTTTTCTATCCTGAAGTCGTAGCTCCTCGAGTGTCGAAGCAATCCCAAAAACAAAAAAGCTATGAAGTGTATAACCACCAATATTAACCGCACTAATGCCTGTAGAACCTAAAGGAATAACACTCTTTCCCTCTTGCTTAAAAAGTTCTATAATTTTAGTAGTCAAGTAGCTTTTGCCAACACCGGCACCACCACTAAGAAAAATATTATTATCAGTTAATTGATAGTAGAGATCATCAGGAGTCATGGGTTAAGAGGCAGGGCAATTATGCCATCTGCTTCGCTACTTCCGCAGCAAAATCCTCTTCTACTTTTTCAATACCTTCACCAAGTTCAAATCGCTTGTACTCAGTAAGTTTAGCATCTTTATTAGCGTTTACAAGATACTGTGCAACACTAATCTTATCATCCATAACAAATTTCTGATTCTCTAATGTATTATCTTGCATAAATCTCTTAATTTTACCTGGAAGAATCTTCTCTAAAATAGCTTCTGGTTTCCCCTCTTTAAGAAGCTGTTCTCTTGCAATCTCTTTCTCTTTTTCAATGACATCTTCAGGTACTGCAGCTTCATTAATATACTTAGGATTCATTGCAGCTGCATGCATTGCAATATTTTTCAGTGCATCTTCGACACCCTCTGCATCACTCGCAACTATTACACCAACTTTAGAGTTTGCATGTACATAAGTACCAATAGAACCATTAGTAACAACCTTCTCATATCTTCTAACAACTAAATTTTCACCAATGGTTGCAATTTGAAGTGCCAAATACTCACTAAATGGCTGACCATTAATTTGGCTTGCTTGTATCTCATCAATACTATTAAAATCATTTGCCATTACATGCTCTAATACTTCATTTACAAAAGATTGGAACTTTTCATTTTTTGCAACAAAGTCGGTTTGCGAATTAATCTCAAGCATAATCGCTTTTTTACCATCACTCTTTATTGCTATAACACCCTCTGCTGCCACTTTATCAGCCTTCTTTGCAGCTGCACCTAACCCTTTTTTTCTAAGCCACTCTTGAGCCTTCTCCATATCACCATCTGTTGCCGCCAATGCCTGCTTACAATCCATCATACCAGCATCGGTCATCTCTCGTAACTTTTTAATCTCTTTTGGTCCGAAATTTGCCATTATCCTCTCCTTACTTTGCGGCTACTAACTCTTTTGCATGAGCAACAGACTCTCTAAAGTCACCTCTAAAGCTATATTTTGTCTCCATCATCTCTATCTGCTCATCACTCATATTTGCAACCTCTTCGATTGTAGTAATGCCCTCTTTCTTTAAGTTTTCAGCACTCACTTTACCAATACCTTTAATTTTGGTTAAATCATCACCTTTTTTCTCGCTAGAATCTTTCGACTCTTCCCTTTTCTCATCTTGTGCTTCACTTTTGGTATCTTCTTCCTTTTGAGTCTCCTCTTTTGACGCTACAGACTCCTCTTTAATCTCCTCTTGTGCATCACTTGCCTCTTTTGCAATCTCCTCTTTTATCTCTGCAACCTCTTCCTTACTTACATTTGCAGCCTCAGCAGCAGCTTCAGAAATTCCTTCAGTTTCACCTTCAGCCTCTTCACCACTTGCTTCAGCAGCTAATGCTTTCCCTTCAATAATAGCATCTGCAATCTCTCTACAAAAAAGGTTAATCGATCTAATTGCATCATCATTTCCTGGAATTGGGTAGTCAATCAAATCTGGATCACAGTTTGTATCAAGTGGAGCAATAATCTTCATACCCATTCGTCTTGCCTCTTTGATAGCAATATGCTCTTTTACAGCATCAATAACAAATAGCATATCTGGAGTCTTCTCTAAATTTCTATACCCCTCAAGATACTTTAAGAGTTTCTCCTTCTTTCTTTGAAGCATTAACGCCTCTTTTTTTGTACGTAGCTCCATCTGACCACTCTCTTCCATCTGCTCAATAAGTTCTAACTTTCTAATCGACTTTTTAATCGTTGGATAGTTTGTTAACATACCTCCAAGCCATCTTGTAGCAACATAAGGCATACCACATCTTTGTGCATGCTCTTTAATAGCAGCTCTTGCTTGCTTCTTTGTACCAACAAAAAGTATTGTTTTTCCCTCTGCAGCAGCATCTCTTACAACATTGTAAGTATATTTAAAGTAACGAAGTGTCTTTTGGAGGTCAATAATATAGATATTTTTTCTCTCACCAAAGATGAATTTCTTCATTTTTGGATTCCATCTTCTTGTTTGGTGTCCAAAGTGTACACCACACTCTAGTAGATCTTTCATTGTAACCATAGGTTAGCTCCTTGTAAAAAGTAATAATTTTAGGTTTATCCCTCTGTAGCCCTTAACGCATAAGCGCAACCTATCAAGGAATAACTACATGTGTTTTTCTGCACTCGCAGATGAAAACAGTCGCGATTTTACCCAAATTTTTTTAAAATCACTTTAAACAAGAAAACTTTCTAACTCTCTTAGCTCTATACCCTCTATTGAGCTCTTCTTTGACTTCGATTATAGCCTCGTTTTACTCTTTTGAGACCTCTGTTACCCCTTTTCCCACTCTTAATACTTTTTGAAAGCTTATCAATCTCTGCATGGCTCTTTCCGATTTTATCTTTTCCTTGAATCTCATTTTGACTCATAAGGAG
>JALWMN010000077.1 GCA_027083895.1 Campylobacteraceae bacterium | reverse complement strand
GCTGATACTGTGACTAAGATTAAAGAGGTAGCTAGTAGTGGGGCTAGATTAGTGGTTTTGCAAGAGTTGCACCAAGGGGAGTATTTTTGTCAGAGTGAGGATACGAAATTTTTTGAGTATGCTAAGAGTTTTAAGGAAGATGTGGAGTTTTGGGCAAGGGTTTCAAAGGATTTAGATATTGTGCTAGTAACTTCGCTATTTGAGCAAAGAGCTCCTGGGCTTTACCACAATACGGCTGTTGTTTTTGATTGTGGGGAGGTTGCTGGTAAGTATAGAAAGATGCATATTCCTGATGACCCGGGATTTTATGAGAAATTTTACTTTACTCCTGGAGATTTGGGCTTTGAGCCAATTAATACAAGCGTTGGTAGGCTTGGGGTATTGGTTTGCTGGGATCAGTGGTTTCCAGAGGCTGCAAGGATTATGGCTCTAAAGGGAGCTGAAGTTTTAATCTACCCAACTGCAATTGGGTGGTTTGATAGTGATAGCGAAGATGAGAAAGCGAGGCAGTTAGATGCGTGGATTACGGTGCAAAGGGGACATGCAATTGCTAATGGATTACCTGTAATTAGCTGCAATAGATGTGGTTTTGAGGCTGATAGCAGCGGTGTAATGGAGGGTATTCGATTTTGGGGGAACTCTTTTATTTGTGGTCCACAAGGGGAGTTTTTGGCTCAAGCTAATGAGGAGGAGCAAAATTTAGTAGTAGAGCTAGATTTAAATAGATGCAAAGAGGTAAGAGATATTTGGCCATTTATGCGTGATAGAAGGGTAGAGTATTATGGCTGTTTGGGTAAGATTTATTGTGATGAGATAGAGTAATTACTATCTATCAGTAACAATAAGAAACGGTTGTTAGAATCTGCTAAAGAGATAGATGAGTTTTTGAAAAAATAGTAAAATGTTAAAATTAATTTGATATTATCTATTAAAACGACTTATTCTAGGAGAGTTTATGGGTTTAGAGATTACACCAGTAGTAAAGGGTGAGGAGGTTGTATTTAAGAATCCACCAAAAGAGTTTTACGAGGCAATTGGTGGCGAAGAGGGGATGAGAAAATTGATGTATAGTTTTTATGATAAGATATATGAGAGTGATATAGCACACTTCTTCCCACAAGATGAAGAGGAGTTTGAGAAGGTTAAGGTTAAAAACTCTAAATTCTTTATTCAAATTTGCGGCGGTCCAAAGGTATATGAAGAGGAAGCACAAGGGATGGATCTCAATGAATATATGATTCGAGTCCATGATGAGTTTTCGATTAATGAAAAAGCAAGAGTTGAGTGGTTAGGGACTATGAGAGAGGCACTTAATGAACTTAAAGATGTAGATAAAGAGCTTATAGAGAGTTTTTGGAGCTATTTAGATAACTTTTCGAAACTTACTGTAAATACATTTAGTGACGGAAGTACCTACTACGCTGCCTATACTCAAGCTAAAGAGGTTAAGTAGCTTTTGCTTGAGTTTATTGAGGATATTTTTAATGGAATAACCATTAAAGCTCCAATTAAAAGTAGTAATTTTGCTTTGGAGCTAAAAGAGATTATAGCCTTTGCAAAAGAGGCAAAGAAGAATCTTATCTGGCTTACACTAACAAAGAAAGAGGGTGCTGCAATATCTACTGCTCTTGATTTAGGCTTTATTTTTCATAGCTGTAATGAGGGCGAATTGGTACTTGTTTTAAAATTAAAAGATGTTTTTGTGCCATTTATACCTACCCATACTGTTGGAGTTGGTGGTGTTGTAATAACTGATGGAAAGATTTTAGTGATTCAAGAGCAAATTAAATCGCATAGAACAATCTATAAATTACCTGGCGGAATGGTAGAGCTTAGTTCTTCTCTGGAGAAATCAGTAGTTCGTGAGGTTTATGAAGAGACAGGTATAAAGACTAAGCTCGAAAAGATGGTTGGAGTGTTAAACACTCATCCATATCGTTTTGGCAAAAGTAATAGCTACTTTATCTTTAAATTAACTCCATTAAACTTTGATATTAATATAATCGATAAAGACGAGATAGCACAAGCCCTTTGGTTGGATTTAGATGAGTTTTTTACCAATAAAGAGATTAGTACTTTTCAAAAAGAGGTAGTTAAAAGTGCAATAGATGGCAAAGGGCTTAGCAAGGTAGCTAGCAGTGACTACTTTGAAAATAAGGAGTTTGTAGAGCTTTATTTATAGAAATTAAAAGTATCTTAAAAAGAGTCCAACCATTAAAGAGAGAGCAATGGTTAGGGTAGTTATGAGTATATTTTTTCCTCTTTGGCTTAACGCGAGTTTTGGCTCTAAAAACTCTACTATCTTTATAGCAGGAAATGCCATAAAAAGGAGCATAACAATAGAGAAGACTAGGGTTACAACTATATCGATCACTCTTTGACTCCATAGTAGTTTTTAACAAAATTGATTTCGTTGGCATCTTTTAACTCTATACTTTTTACACTTTTCCCATCTTTTATTATGTAGAGTGTATTATCTCGTAACTTTAGATGGTGTTTGCCCCACTCTTTTTCTAAAAACTCATAGCGTTTAAAGAACTCAGCGTTTGTTGGCTCCTCCTTAAACTCCTTATCTCCTTTTTTACGGATACGCAAACCACCTAGAGTCTTTTCGATATAGTAGGGGGAGTACTCTTTAACTATCTTGTAGACTCGCATATTTTTAGGTGTAGGTTTGCTAGCAAAAAATGTAGCAAGAGCAAGAGATAAGAAAACAAGAAAGAGGGCAAAAGGGAGATATTTACTTAATCTGCTCATCATACTCCTTTTTTTCAAGTATAGAGTGTTTTGGTTTAAATTATCTTGATTTGAATCAATCGATAGCTTTTTCTACTTTGGTACCATAAAAGAAGGAGGGAGAGGATGAAAGAGTTTTTTATTTTAGAGGGAGCATATCTCTTTTTTGCTGCTGTTATTTTAGCAGTTACAACATATATAGCCACGCGACCCTTTATGGGTAAAGGCACACTCAAGAAGGCTTTAAGTGCTGTGTTTCTCTTTTTAGCATTGGCTATTGGATTGCACTACTATATTACCAAAAGTCGTATGGCTTCTGTTGCAAAGGCTTTTGAAGAGGGGGAAGAGGTGCTCTGTGAAAATCGTATCTATACGAAAGGTGCTCATTTTGTAACAGTTAAAAATAATGGGGAGTGGAGACTTCAAAACGACTACTTTGTGTCACCAAACTACACACGAAACTTCTTTCTTGCTCGCTGCATTAAGAGGTAATCTCTGTTTATTAAAGTAGCAGATATTGCCTCTAAATAAAAACCTTATATAAAAATAAATTATCTAAATTAAAAACTATTGATATAAATCAATTTATTTTTTTTCTAGAAGTGTCATAATATTAGTGTGCTTAGAGTATGTAGATGCAAAAGGAGGATTGTATGGAGCCACTCTTTATAAGACCTATCTTAGCACCTGATGAGTTTTTGCCAATATTTATAAGTGCAACGCTTGTGCTTATATTTGGTGTACTCTATGCAGGTTCTATCACCTTAGCAAAGATGGGATTTCTTAAAAAGAGGTGGTTTTACATAGGTTTCTCTTTTTGGATTCTACAGACACTTAGCCTCTATGATTTGGCTGTAAGGATACATAGTAATGCTTTTACAATAAAAGTACTCATAGTTACTATGGTTGCTTATCTTTTTATACCACACCTCTATTTTCGGTTAATTACCGATATAGACAAAAGGTATGAGAATGATTCGTGAATTTAAAGTAGGAGGGAGAGTATGGCAAAGAGTCATTCTGTATGGACAAGCATACGCTTTTGGCGTCAATCTGCGGCATGGGTGACAGGATTTGCTGTTGTGTTACTTATTCTGCTTACATTTGATACAATGGGGCAGATTAAGATGGGCGGCAAGAGAGTACCATCACCTAGTGTAATTAATAACCATATTGAGTATAAATATAGCAAAAAAAGAGGCCATGAGGTACCTGTTATTGGTGCTAAAGAGCCATTTTTTGGAAAGCAGTGGAGCGATGAAGAAGCTGCTGCACTCTTGCATAAAGGAAAATTAACAGTGCAGGCAAAAAACTGTATAAATTGCCACACGCTTTTAGGAAATGGTGCATATTATGCTCCAGATTTAACAAAAGCTTGGTTAGATCCTAAGTGGGAACAGATTATTCCTATGGTTGGAGCAAAAACTAAAGAGGAGGCAATAGCGAAGTTTTTAGAGCATCCAGAGATGTATCCAACACATGAGCGTCGCATGCCTAATTTAAAAATTACACCGGAGGAGGCAAAAGCAATCGTAGCATTTTTAAAGCATATGAGTGCAATTGATACAAATGGCTTCCCACGAGGCTTCTCTAAAGGTGTAAAAGAGTTTGAAGCAGGAGGTACCTATGCTCACTAGTATAAAAAATAATCATTTACAGTTTGAGTCACAAAAGTTAGGTTTAATGTATTTTAGGGTTGCTCTTGTTCTCTTTGGTGCTCAACTTATTATGGGATTAATTGGAGCAATCCAATTTATCTATCCAGATTTTTTGTATGGAATTTTCGATTTTAATGTTGCCAGAATGGTACATATTAATGCCTTGGTTGTTTGGCTACTCTATGCTATGATAGGATCAGTTTACTATCTGCTTCCAGATGAAACTGGTATAGAAACAGTAGGGGTAGGCTTAGGAAAATTAGCCTTTTGGGTGCTTACTGCTGCAGTAGCAGTTGTTGTTTTAGTCTATCTCTTTATTCAAATAGGACCAGGAAAAGAGAGTACAATTTGGTTCATTAATGAGGGTCGTGAGTATATCGAAGCTCCACGATGGGCTGATATTGGGATAGTGGTAGTTGTTTTAATCTTCTACTATAATGTCTTCTTTACCTTTATGAAAGGTAGAAAAACAGGAATTGTAACAGTTCTTATAGCCGATCTCTTGGCCCTTGCTGGTCTCTACCTTGCTGGTATGTTCTTTACAGATAATATCTCTATGGATCAATATTGGTGGTGGTGGGTTATCCACTTATGGGTAGAGGCTACTTGGGAGGTATTTGTTGGAGCTGTAGCAGGTTATGCACTACTTAAGATTATTGGTGCAAAACGCGAAATTATTGAAATGTGGGTATGGATAGAGGTATTAATGCTCTTTGGCTCTGGTATTTTAGGTTTAGGGCACCACTATTTCTGGATTGGTACACCTGAGTATTGGTGGGAGATTGGAGCACTCTTCTCAGCACTAGAGCCAGTTCCACTAGTAGCAATGTTTGTGCATGTTCTTTACGATTGGGGTAAAGAGCAAGGGAAAGCTGGCGAGAAGTCTGCTATTAAAAATGGACCTGCGATGGCTTGGATTGCACTAAATGCCTTTGGTAACTTTTTAGGTGCCGGTATTTGGGGATTTTTCCATACACTGCCTCAGGTAAATATTTATACTCACGGTACACAATTTACTGCGGCTCACGGACACTTGGCATTCTTTGGTGCCTATGCAACTATCTTGATTGGTATGATGTATATAGGTATTCAAGGTGCTTATGGTGTTGAGCGTATGAAGGCAACATTTAAATCTAAAGCTGCAATTGGATTAATTGCATTTGGGGTTATAGGAATGACAGTTGCACTAACAATTGCAGGATATGAGCAAGTATTAGTAGAGCGTGCAGAGCTTGGTGGGGGCTGGGACTCTTACTTTACAGCTCAGGCGCTCCCTTGGATGAAACAAGCAATGACTTGGCGTCTAATTATGGGTGTGGTTACCTTTGTAGGCTTTGTATATCTACTTTTAGATCTGCTTACAATTG
>JALWMN010000076.1 GCA_027083895.1 Campylobacteraceae bacterium | reverse complement strand
ACTCTGCGGCAATCACAGCATTGGGTGTTGTATTGATGCTTGGCTGGCTAGCTTGGTATATCCCCTTTATTGCAATAGCTGCAGCAATTATCCAGAAGCGATATCTCAAGATAGGTGGAGTGCATATTTTTAACCCCTCAAACTTTGCTCTACTCATTGCACTTGCACTCTTCTACCCTAAAGCTTTGCCAATTGTAGGGCAGCTAGGAAGAGAGAGCTTTGTATTCTATACCGTTTTAGTTCTTGGGGCACTAATTTTAGTGCGAGTTAATCGATATGTGATTTCACTCAGCTTTTTATTAAGCTATCTCTCTTTAACATATCTTCTCATTGGCAAAAGTGATCCTGCTTGGACGCTAGAGCACTTTATCGATTCACTCTACGCTAGCTCTTTTGTTGTCTATATACTCTTTATGCTCACAGACCCAATAACAACACCAGCTAAAGTAGGGCAGCAGCTACTCTTTGGATTTTTGGTTGCATTAGTAAGTGTTGGTTTAGATTATGTTATTGGGGTGCGTTTGTGGCATAACTTTATTGCACTCTTTTTGGTTATGGCACTTACTCTGCCACTCTTTCGAGAGATTAAAGTGCTTCATTGGCGTAAATATTTTTTCGTTCTGTTTTTGGCCTTAACTTTAACTGCTATAATTACCCAATATAAACCACTCTACTTTAGCATGTAAGGATTTTTATGAAGATAATCCACTTCTCAGATACCCATTTAGGTTTTAGCGATTTAGATGTAGTAGGAAAAAGTGGTATCAATTTGCGAGAAGAGGATTTCTATAGAGCCTTTAGCGATATCATCGATGCAATTTTAAAAGAGAAGCCCGATTTTGTGCTCCATACAGGGGATCTCTTTCATCGACCTTCGCCTACAAACCGTGCAATTAGTGTTGCTCTTGAGCAGTTTAATAGATTAAGAGCTGCAAAGATTCCACTGATCTTAATTGCTGGTAACCATGAAACACCAAAGACAAAAGCACTTGCTCCAATTTTAAAAATTTTTGAAAATTTTGAGAATATCTCAGTTGCCTATAAACAACATGGGGAAATCTTTCGTTTTAAAGATATCGATTTTTTTGCTTTGCCGCACATAAATAGCCAAGAGCAGACACTTAAGGAGTTAGAGCGAGTCGAAGAGGCTTTGGATCTGAATAAAAAAAGAGTTTTGCTGATGCATTGCAGTGTTGGTGCACACTATCTAATGCAGGAGTTTGGAGAGTGGGTCTACCCTAAGGCAAAAGAGTATCTCTTTGGAATGTTTGATTATGTTGCTCTTGGGCATTGGCATGGCTTTGGGAGAGTTAGGAAGTTCCAAAACGTATACTATGCTGGTTCTTCTGAGCGAACAAGTAGCAGTGATAGAAGAGCCAATAAAGGGTATGTGGTTGTCAATCTAAATGACAACCTAGAGGTAAAGCATTGTCAAATAAATTTACGCTCATTTGTCGAATTTGAAATCGATGCAAATAGCCTAGATAGAGGGCTTAGAGAGATAGATAAAAAGGAGTGTAAAGAGGCGATTGTTCAAGTTACTCTCAAGAATCTTGAGATTTCTCAGTCAATTGAGATTGACAACTCCTATATTGAATCTTTTTTTGAGAATGCTGCTTATGTAAAAGTAAAGAGGGAGTTTAAAGAGAGGAAGCAAAAAAGTATAGAGGGTGTTGAATCTTTAACACTTGAGAGTTACTTTTATGAGCATATTAAGAGCCAAAGTGCTACTCAAGAGGAGAGTAAGCGGCTAATAGAGAGAGCAAAAGAGCTCTTTTTTGAGATAGAGGAGAGTAGCAGTGACTCTTAATAGACTCTATCTTAAAAACTTTAAACGATACAGAGAAAGAGAGTTTGAGTTTAGCTACGGTTTAACTGGAATCATTGGGAAAAATGGTGCAGGGAAATCGACAATATTTGAAGCAATTATCTTTGCACTTTATGGGGAGACAAAGCAAAATAAAGAGAGTATTAAGTATTGCAAAGCTGATGTCAAAGAGGAGGTTTTGGTAGTACTCTACTTTACAATTGATGATAAAGAGTATAAGATTGAGCGAGCCCTAAAGGGGAGAGCCCTAACAGCTAAAGCTGAACTCTACCAAGCAGATGAGTTAATTGCAAGCTCTGTAAAGGGTGTCAATGAGAGTATTGTAAAGCTTCTTGGTATGAGTAAAGAGGCCTTTGTAAATACTGTTTTTGCATCACAAAAGGAGCTTACAGCTCTTAGTCAGTTAAAGAGTGATGAGCGAAAAAAGATTATTCGTAAACTCTTAGGATTGGAGCGAGTCGATAGAGTAGAGAAGCTAATTATAAGCAAACTTCGTGATCTCAATAGAGAGATTAAGATATCAAAAGAGCACCTCTTAAACAAAGAGGAGATAGCTTTGTTAAATAAGCAAATTGTTAAAAAAGAGGAGGAGTTAAAGGATATTTCTAAGCAGCTTAAGGGGGTAGAGAGTGATTTAACGAAATCACAAAAGAGTCTAGAGGATCTAGATGCAAAATTAGAGGAGATAAGGAGGCTAAAAGAGGATTATAAGGCAAAAGAGTCGGTTGTTGCCATTGCTCAAACGAAACTGGAACAGTTTTATAAAGAGCAAGAGAAGTTAACAAAAGAGCTTGCAAAGAGGCAAGAGAGTAAAGCATTTTTTGAAGCCAATAGAGGAGTTTTTAAGGAGTATGAAGCCCTTAAAGATAAGATTGCAAAACTCCAAAAGCAAAAAGAGTTGCAGCTAAAAAAAGAGGGGCTCTTAAAAGAGCAAGTGCAGTTGCGAAGCCAACTCAAAGCGTTGCAAAGCGAAATGAAGGAGCTACAAGTTGCACTTAAAGAGAACCAAGAGAAGCTCTCAAATAAAGAGAAGTATACAAAGGCTTATAGTGAGTATAAAAGATGGTATGAGAGCTTAGAGTCAGAGTTAAAGCGTGCGGAGGCTAAAAGAACGAAAGCCCAAACAATTATAGAGAGTACTAAAAAGCAGCTTGAGGGGATAAGGAGACTTGGTAAAGAGGCAAATTGCCCTACCTGTACCCGTCCATTACTAAATGAGTATGAGAGTGTCGTATCTGATCTTACACAAACAATTACTACCTACACGCAAGAGCAGTTAGCACAAGCTCATAGTGAGGTTCAAGCTATAGAGAAGAAACTTATCGAGGCAAAAGAGAAGCTTTTGAAACTTGAGCGAATAGTGCAAAAGATGGATCAGGTAGAGGTTTTTATAAAAACTACCCAGCAGCAACTTCTAAAGAGGGAAGAGAGTTATAATGCAATTAAGAAGCAAGGGTTAGCCAATAAGCAAGAGTTAGAGCAGTTAGCAAGCGTGGTGTATGATGCAACTGCTCATAGAGTACTCCAAAAAGAGTTGGAAGCCAAAGAGCCACTCTATAAAAAGATGATAGGGTTAGAGCAACTTATTAGTGAGATTCCAAATCTATTAGAGAGAATCCAAGAGTTAAGGCGTAAAATCAAGGAGCAAGAGTTAATAGTAGCAAATACGCAAAGAGAGCTACAAGAGCATAAATACTCTAAGGCGATAGAGGAGGATCTTATAAAGAGTTTTAAAAATCTGCAGTTAGAAAAAGAGAAGATCTATAGTGAGCAACAAAAGTTAGTAGTGTTGCAAGCAAAGATCAATGCTGCAATCAGTAGCTATATTGAGAAGCTTGAGGAGAATCGTAAAAAGAGTATAGCTTTAGAGCAGCGAGTATTAAAGAGAGACGATTTAGAGAAGCTCAAAACCTATCTTGCTAGCTTTAAGAGTGCGATTAACTCGAAAGTAACTCCCCGTATTAGTCAGATTGCAAGTGAACTCTTTTTTGAGATTACAAATGGTCGCTACCAATATATTGAGGTTGATGAGGAGTTTGATTTTTATATCTATGATGAGGGGCAACGTTACCCTCTTGCACGTTTTAGTGGAGGAGAGGTTGATTTAGCAAATTTGGTTTTACGAATAGCAATATCAAAAACACTCAATGAGTTAAGTTCCCATAGTTCAATTGGTTTTTTAGCATTTGATGAGGTCTTTGGCTCTCAAGATGAGGAGCGTCGATATGCAATAATGCAGAGTTTTTATAAAATTTCACAACACTATAGAGAGATCTTTTTAATCTCCCACGATCGTGAAATAAAAGAGATGTTTGAAAGAGTAATAGATCTTACATAACCACTTGAAAGCTTCTTCATAATTTAAAATAAATTTAGATAAAAATTATTCTATTTTGACATATACCATAACTTTGACATTTCAATATGTTATATTATCAATAAAAAAAGAGGTTGATAATGAAAATATTGATAAGAATATTAATAGCTCTATTTGCATTAACACTTTTAGCAAGTGCACAAAAAAAGATTGTAGTCGATTTAACCAAACAAGAGGCGTATGCTTATGAGGATGGAAAATTAATATATAGTGGATGGATCTCTTCGGGTAAAAGAGAGTTTAGGACACCTACAGGTCGCTTTAGAGTATTGCAAAAAGAGAGAGATCACATCTCAAATGAGTGGCCTAAAAAAGTAGTTATTAAGAATGGAAAAAAGGTAGAAGAGAGGGGTGGGGCAAAGATGCCTTATATGTTACGGATTACCTGGTCTGGTATTGCTTTGCATGAAGGGTATACACCAAACTATCCAGCCTCTCATGGATGTATCCGTGTTGCGAAGGGGTTTGCAAAAAAACTTTATGAGTGGGCAACAGTTGGAACACGTGTAATTATTAAAGGGAAAGCTCCACGAAGAGTTGCAAGAGTCCATAGACGCTTTAGAGATTACTATGCAATGAAAAAGAGTAGTAAGCAGAGTGACTATGTTACAGTTCGCAAAAAGTTAATTGATCGTTATGCAAAATACTCATTTAAGAGACTCAATAGCATGCTACGCAGAAACTATAGATATAAAAAGTATGTTTTAGCTAGCAAAAAATATAGCTACAAAAGAAAACTAGAGAAGTTAAAAAGAATTAAGTGGATGGTGCAAATTATCAAGAGAGCAAAGCAGGTAAAGTATCAGGCAAGACACAACAAAGCAAGCAAATTTGCATTGCGACATAAATTAAGAAAATTACACCTCTTTAAAAGGGGTTTAAAGTATAAGTATAAACGAGGTAGACTCTTAGGGCTCTATTCTCAAAAGTATCGATTCTATAACCTTAGATTACTACTTTAAAAGAGGAAGTTAACTGTTAGAGGTTATGAGTCATTAATTTGTGCTAACTCTATAAGGAAGTTGGCAAAAGCATCGTCACTATTTGGGCATTTGCTTACGCGGTAGGAGTTATACCCTATCTTTTTTGCAATTTCACGATGTTCTATATCGAGTTCATAGACGGTTTCGGAGTTGTCGATTGTAAATGAGATGGGAAAGAGGAGTACATCAAGGTTGGTAGGGTTTCGGAGGATATCACTTAAATTTGGTTCAAGCCACCTTCCTCTTCCTACTTTAGATTGGTAGGCAAGTTCTACCTCTTTAAAGTTTATACCAAGTTGTTTAAGTTTTTTTTGGAGGAGTCTGCTATTCTCTTCTATCTGCTTTTGATATGGATCGCCAGCTTTGATGATCGAAAGAGGTAAACCGTGAGCAGATATAATGAGCTTCATACCACTTGGATCTTTTGATTGGAGTGCATCAATAATTAGTTGTGCTTGAATAGAGATAAAGGTATCGTTGTTGTAGTAACTCTTTGTAACTTTTATTGTTGGATTGTAATTAAGTGTTTTACAACTCTTAATAACATCATCGATTGATGATTTTGTAGTAGTTGTTGAGTAGTGGGGATACATTGGAAGAAGGGTGATCTTCTCTATGCCATCTTTTTGAAGTTTTTTGAGAACATCTGTGGCAAAAGGAGGCACATATCGCATTGCTGGAAGACAAGTTATACCACTTTTTTGCTCAATTTTTTTTGCTAATTCATTTGTGATATCAAGAAGTGGGGATTTACCACCAATAAGATTATAGTTCTCTCTTGCCTCATGGAGTCTCTTTTTGACTATAATTGAGCCTATAATTTTGCGAAAGAGTCTATTAGTTCGAATAATATTTGGGTCTGCAAACATATTTTTTAAGAAGATCTCAACCTCTCCAATATTGCTTGGACCACCCATATTTAGCAGCAAAATAGCCTGTTTCATCTTCAAACTCCTTTTTACTTACAGAAGAGATAGAATCTTTTGAGTAAATAGAGATCTTCTATAAAAATGTAATCTCTTACTTGTGATTACAGTTTTAAAAAAGAAATATTTTTACTATTCACTCCAAAATACCGTTACAATATAGTATCAAAAATAGCTTTAGGAGAGGTGCAAGGGTTTCGAAAAAGTTAAATAAGAGAGAGTGGATTTTTTATGTCAAATAATACCATAAATTCAGCATAAAATTTTAAAAAGTACGGTAAAATGGTATTATTTAAATTTTGAGGTCAACTCTCTATAGTGAAAGGAAAAGATGTTAAAGTATATTTTTAAAAACTTTGACCAGTTTTTAGAGTCACTCCGTAACCGTATTATACATCTTTTCTCTAAAAAGAGCCGTTTTGATGAGAGAAAGTTAAAACTATCAGCTGCAGATATTCTTATGCAAGAGATAGAGAAGCAAAAGATAAATTTAAAAGAGAAAAAGGAGTTGCATCATAAATTAGAACTCTATAGAAGGATCCTCTATTTAAAACTGCGGCTCCTCTCTCTAAATAGCGTTAATCGTTATATAAAACGGGCAATGGATATTATGCAAGATGAGGTTGAAGAGAGTGCATACGAGGCACTTAATTATCTAAGTCGTGTTCCTAACAATTTAGAGAGAGAAGAGCAGGTTGAAGTCAAACTCTTTATGGCACTGATCTATGAGCTTTTAGAGGATTTTGAAGCAGCGGCAGCTGAATATAAAGGTGCTCTTAAGATTGATAAAAGTACAAAAGCACTTTTAGCTTATAAAGAGTATGTAGAGCGTTACCGAGACTTTATTAGCTGGCAGAGTAAAGATAAGAGACGATTGATTGAGAATAGTTATAATATTCATAATATTACTCCAATCGAGAAGTTACCAGAGGTAGCAAAACGATTAGACTCTTTAGCTAAATACTATGCAAGAAGCCCTAAAAGTAGAGCTTTAGGAAAGAGTTACTATAAAGAGGTGCTTAAGATCTATAAGCGACTTCTTAAAGAGAAGCCAAAAGAGTTTACTTGTGAGTATATTAATGCTCTTTTAGATGGTGTTGAGATCTTTATGATGTCACCACTGCTGCTGCAAGAGGCAGAGGAGCTATTAATGGGAAGTCGTGACTGTATCGATATGAGAGTCTATCTATTAGAGCGGATTAGAGAGTTACGTCAGCGAAGCTTTATTAAAAAGAGTCTTGAGGGTTTAGCACATCAAAGGAGTTAATCCTTTTTACGAAGAAGTTTTAGAGCTTCAATAAAATCGCTATAGTCTGCATCTTTGAGTGCATAGATTTCACTATCGATCTCGATAAAGCGAAAATCGCCACCCTCATAGAGCTCTTTGACTGCTCGTTTGAACCTTTTACGTTCAGACTTATTGAGGTTTAAGATTTTGGCTAACTCTTTGAGTTCAATAAAGTTATTCTCTTCTCTTGGATCTTTTTTATGGTCTATCTGCAAAGGTGTATTGATTTTAAGGTGCTCTATTTGGGTTCTATAGAGTTGTTGCATCTCTCCAAAAGCCTCTTTTAGGAGGTCAACTTCACTTTTGAGTGTACCGACAATTAAATTATTGGTCTCTTTAAGATCTGCAATAGTCTCTTTAAGTATTTTAATTGTTTCATCTTTGGCAGAGATTAAATCCTTTTGGGCACTATTTGCTTTAGCTTCAGCCTCTTTATGGTTGCTGTTAATGTCAACAGAGCTGTCAAGCACAATAAAGATCTGTCCATCTACCTTTTTCGATTTTAGTAGCCCTTTTTTAATCTTTGCATAGACAGCTTGACGCGATATTCCACTCGCTCTTGCATACTCTGAAGGTTTAATTAGTTTGCTCATTGCGACAGCTCCTTCAATATTTACTTAATAGACTTTCCCCTCAAGAAGAGGGACAAAGCGGCACGACTCAATCCCTTCGCTGCTAATAATACCATTTCTTTTGTAGTAGCGTGTAATGGTTTGCACTCCATACTCTTCGATTGGTGCAATCAAGATACCGCCATCAGCTAATTGATCAAAAAGGAGTTGAGGTATCTTTTTGGGTGCTGCAGAGAAGATGATTCTATCAAATGGTGCAAAGCTTGCCCAGCCAAAGTTACCATCATCAAATTTACTTACAATATTGTGGATTCCTAACTTCTTAAATCGCTCTCTTGCCTCTTGAAGAAGTGAATCAATTCTCTCGATTGTAAAGACTCTTCTAAAGATTTTCGAAAGGATAGCTGCTTGGTAGCCACTACCACACCCTATCTCTAAAACAGAGTCACAATTTTGTGTTGGTTCAAGATATTGTGTCATTTTTGCAACAGTTAGAGGCGAACTAATCCACTGCTCCTCTTGCATTGGAAGAGCATTGAGATTGTAGGCTAAGTGTCTAAAAATCTCTGGTACAAAGACTTCTCTGTCAACACTTAAGAGTGCTTGCTTGACGACTGGATAGAGATCTATATGCTCTTCTATCTCTTTAACCATATTAGTTAAATGGTATTGTTTACTCTCTTTTGCTAACTTTTCCATGAATAATCTCTTTGTCATCATTAAGAACCTTGTCAATCAACAACTTTTTTATATTATATAATATTTAAATTAAAAAAACAAGGTTTTTTCGATATTAATACCAATTAATATGTAATAATATGAAAATTACACACTGTCAAAAGAGTTGTCAACTCTCTTTACAGTATAGAGTAGAAAGCTGAAATTAAAATTAAGAGTTAATCGAGTACTATATAGCGACGCATTAGTTTTACTTCATCTAGATCGATTGCGTGTGAAATCTTCTCAGCAGCATCGTTTAATACTACTCCACCCATAGGCGAATAGATAGCACTCGATTTTGCCATCGTTTCATTAGAAGAGTTAGCAATAAGTACAAAGCACTGGTTCATTACCGCCAAGGCACTCCCTAAAATTTCGAGATGCCGTTTGCGAGGTTCACCCCATTGGCTAGGGATACAAATAATATCTGCCCCTTCGAGTCTTTTCCAGAGCTCTTTATAGCGAAGCTCAAAACAGATAAGTATCCCAAATTTAATGCCATTGATTTCAAAAAGCTTAATATCTTCGCCACTACCAGCACTAAAGTGGAGGTGCTCATTGCCAAGCTTAAAGAGTCTATATTTATTTTGTGTATGGACAACTCTTCCATTGTGTATTGCAACTGCTTGATTAACTACCTTCCCCTCTTCTTTACGAAAGAGGGTTAAGACTAAAATTTGCTCTTTGATTACTTTGCATAACTCTTTGATTGCAAATTCACTATATTCGCATGCTGCATCAAGATTTTTGTAGTCAAAATCGCTAATGGCTAACTCAGGGGCTACAATGATTGCATTTGGTTCTGCACTCCTAGCTGCAGCAACTATTTGAGCTAAATTTTTATCGTATGATTTATGGCTTTTTAACTGTAGCAGGGTGATTGGTTGTTGCATTATATCTCCTTTCTTCGATAAAAGAGGGTATTAGCACGTTTAATCTTTACTATATCCCCATTTGAGAGTAACTCTTGTAGTCTCTTTTGTGAAGCTTTATTTAAGAGTTCTGTTACATCCTCTTGAGAAAGGGGGCGGCGATCGAGCATCTGTAGTAGCTCATCATTTGTGTAGTTGTATAAAAGTCCACCTTTTGGTGCTTTAGCAGCAATTGTTATTGGTAAAGAGGGATCAAAGTAGCGTAAGAGATCATGGAGCTTTTGGTAACTGACTGCTTTCACTTCATATGCTGGTGGCCTATCGATGGTGCCAATATCGATTCGCTCTGGTTGCAGCTCTAGGAGGAAGTTGTTAAGCTCTTGTAACTCTGTTGGATTATCATTAATGCCTTGGACAATTAAGATTTCGATAATTAAATTTCCCTTATACTCTTTTTGAAATCTTAACATTCCCTCTTTGATTGCTTGAAGAGAAACTGTTTTACTTGGACGATCAAGTTTGCGAAAGCACTTTTGGGTGGCACAATCGAGTGAGAGTTTGACATTATCAAACTTTTTTAGTGCCTCTTGTACCTTACTTTGTGCAATAGTGCTTGCATTACTTAAAATGAGTGTTTGAAGAGTACCTTTGAAGCTATTGATTGCTTCTATAAGCTCTAATAGATGCGGATAGAGGGTTGGTTCGCCATTGGCTGTGATAGTAAGAACATCTATATCGCTATATTTTTTGAGGGCTGTTTGAATATCATCGAGAATCTCATTAACTAAGAGTATATCCCTTTGAGAATCGACAACTTTGGCAGCTTTAAGTTCGCAATAGAGGCAGTCAAAATTACACTGTTTTCTATTTGGGCTAAGATCGACTCCTAAAGATCTACCAAAGCGGCGAGAGTTTATTGGTCCAAAGATTGTTCTCAAGCAAGCTCCTTATAAACCTCTATCTCAAGGTTATAAAGGGTGTAGCGTATCTCTTTGAGGAGGGCTGAAGCATTGGTATCAACTAACTTAAAGCTCTCTTCAAGCACTCTAGCAGATTCGGTTGCACGAGAGAAGTTAGCTGCTATCAAAGCTTCTATATTAGGTCGTTGCATCTCACTTGCAGTAGAGCTTTTACTAACATCATTGAGAATATCGCGACTCTTTAGTCGTGAGCTATCGTAGAGAGGAATAAGTTTATGACGTAACTCTTTAAATGCATAAGAGAGTTTAGGATTATCAAAAAGATATCTTTGGGTATCTTCTAAGAGGCGAAGAGCCTCTCGTAAGCGGTTTAAATTTGCATCGATAATGCGATCGATCGATCTAGTCGTCACTCGCAATACCTAAGAATTGTAAAATAACTGTAAACATATTAAGAAAATCTAAATAGAGGCTCACAGCCGCATCTACTGGTGAATCGTAGGCACCATTTGCGATATTTTGCGTATCATAAATTGTAAAGAGTCCAAAAAGAAGCAATACAGCAGCATTAATAATAACGCCAAGTATTCCGCTTCCTAAAAAGATATTTACAATTGATGCCACAATGACTACAATCAGTGTAATAAAGAGCGGCTTACCCCAACTGCTAAAGTCAGTTTTACTATTGATTGCAAAGATGCTTAATGCACCAAATAGAATTGATGTTGCTAAAAAAGCATTGCCAATTACTGCTCCTTTCCCTAAACCAATAAGCATTGCCAAGAGTGGCACTAGTGATACACCAGTTAGGAAGGTAAAGAGAAAGAGCATAAACATATTTAGCCCTGGTTTTCCCCGTGACATGCCTAAACCAAAAAAGAGCACTAAAAGCTCAGCACCAAAGATAAACCAACGCATGCTCTGTACTTGTGCAGCAAAAGGCATTGTAAGGTATGCTCCTAGAGCTGCAACAAGCATACTTAGAGCTAAGAGTTGATAAGTTTTCTTTAAAAAATCTACACGCGTACTACTTAGGGTACTCCCTTCAGCACGGCTTGCAACATAATCTCTTTCATATAATGCCATATCTTTCTCCTTTAATTTGCATATTTTATGCACTGCTATTATAGCAATTTTTCGCAATTATAGCTAGAGCTTGAGTTATTTTTTGCAACTTATGTTACAATTCTTCCAAAAAAGAGATGCCATGAGTCAAAAAGATATAGAAAAAGCAGTTAAAGAGATACTTGTAAATATTGGAGAGGATCCTAATAGGGAGGGCTTATTAAAGACACCTGAGAGGGTTGCAAAGTCGTTTCAGTTTTTAACTAAGGGGTATAGCCAAGACCCAATAGAGATTATGAACCAAGCACTCTTTAGTACCACAAATGATGAGATGGTGCTTGTAAGAGATATTGAGTTCTATTCACTGTGCGAGCATCACCTTTTGCCTATTATTGGTCGAGTGCATGTTGCCTATATTCCTAATGGTAAAGTTGTTGGTTTAAGTAAAATCCCAAGAGTTGTTGAGGTTTTTGCTAGAAGATTACAGATTCAAGAGCAACTCACAGAGCAGATTGCCGATGCTATTAACGAAGCAATTGCCCCAAAAGGGGTTGCAGTTGTTGTACATGCACGCCATATGTGTATGGAGATGCGAGGTGTTGAGAAGATTAACTCTACTACAGTAAGTTCAGCTCTTAGAGGGCTCTTTAAGAGTGATCTGAGAACTCGAAATGAGTTCTTTAACCTTATTAATGCCAATGCTCCTTCGAACTTTTAGCTCTTTAATTGGTAGCAATTTCAATTTTACTCTCAATCGCTAAAGCTACGAACTGCTAGTAGAGTTAGAAAGAGAAAAAAGATAATTGCACTAAAGAGTCGCTCATAGAAGCGGTTATTAATGAGCATGGCAAGGAGTAAACCAGCTAGCGAAGAGATCCCAACAAAAAAGTAGAGCACAAAGAGGAGTTTAATTGTTGGATCGCTTAATGTACTTTGAAAACCACCTATAAGTACAAGTGCAATCCATAATGAAAATAGGAGAGCAAAAAAAGCTAAGCAGAAGAGAAACTCTATTTTGCCACTTCTCTTAATCAAGACTATCTCCTTAAACCAAAATTTTGTATGAGAGTTAGCACAGATTTGGCAAATGCTTTGGTTTGGATGTTTGCAAAAAACTGTGTAAGTGTTGTTCCTTTTTGGTTATGAGGTTAACTAAAAGGTTAATTGATCGATTTTTGTATATACCCATAGATAAATAATTTTCTAAAGATTGTAAATCTCTAATGCAAATTTTGGTTAAACTATTTTAACCTAATTATAGCAAAATAGAGCAATTAGAACTGAAAATTGAAAAGCTCTAAAAAGGATTGAATTCACTTAAGTATAGATATAGTTTTTTGCTAACATTATAAAGCTTTCATTCACTTTAGTAGTTTTTTAGAGGATTCAATTATATTGGATCGATAATATATTTTGTGTGGTCATGAAGCTTTTATATTGTTTAGCATTTTAGAGTCAATGAAGTGGTGCGGATGAGAGGAGTCGAACCTCCACGCCTTGCGGCACTAGATCCTAAGTCTAGCGTGTCTGCCAGTTCCACCACATCCGCAGGTGGTACACCCGTCAGGATTCGAACCTGAGACCGTCCGCTTAGAAGGCGGATGCTCTATCCAGCTGAGCTACGAGTGCATAGAAGTGTTGCATATAGCACAAAAGGTTAATAAATCACCTCTAGCCTACCAAAACGATGGTACGCCAGAGAGGACTTGAACCCCTAACCCTCTGATCCGAAGTCAGATGCTCTATCCAATTGAGCTACTGGCGCATTTTTTAAGAGGGAAGTGACCAAGATGGGGTGGATAATGGGACTCGAACCCATGGCCCCCAGAGCCACAATCTGGTGCTCTAACCAACTGAGCTATACCCACCACTAAAAAATGGTCGGAGTGAAAGGACTCGAACCTTCGACCCCCTGGTCCCAAACCAGGTGCGCTACCAGACTGCGCTACACTCCGAAACAAAATGGAGTGCAATTATAGAAAAAAAAATATAAAAAGTCAAGAGTTTTTAAACAAAAGGGATCTTTTTTTGAAATTTTAGGTAAATTAAGCACTTTTTATAGCGATTCTACTACAATATTGTATGGTTTATGGAACACTTTTTCTGGTAGCTTTTTTGAGTGGTTCACTCCTGCCGCTTGGAAGTGAAGCTCTCTTTTTGTACGATGTGCACGCTGGCTACAATCGTTTTGCTTTAGTTTTTTTTGCAAGTGTTGGAAATATACTTGGAGCTTTGTTAAACTACTATTTAGGGCTTAAAGGAGAGGAGTTTTTGCTTAAGAGAGGCTACATAAAAGAGCGGGCACTTTTGCGTGCACACAAAAGCTTTGATCGATTTGGTGGATATATTTTGCTACTAAGTGCTGCTCCAGTTATTGGGGATCCATTAACATTTATTGCTGGTGTCTTGCACTATCGCTTACGATATTTTCTCTTTTTTGTTGCTCTCTCTAAAACCATTCGTTATGCCCTGCTTGCTCTATTTTTTATATAGAGTCATAGTATTTATTTAAGAGCAGTAGAGATAGAAGAGAATTAAGAAGGGAGAAATAGAAGTGAGTATAATTTACATTCATGGTTTTGGGAGTTCGGGGTTGGGAGTGAAAGCAAATCTTTTTAGGCAATATTTTAACCAAAAAGGGGTGCAGTTTTTAGCACCATCACTCTCGTATGTACCACAGCTTGCGATACAAACGCTTACTGAGCTTGCGAAGTGTTGCAAAAATCCAGTTTTTATTGGCTCATCGCTTGGTGGTTTTTATGCACTCTACTTAGCAGATAGGTTTGATTCAAAAGCAGTTTTGATAAATCCAGCTCTCTATGCAGAGTCTACTCTAAGACGCCATATAAAGGGCTATGCAACCAACTTTTATGACTTGAGTAGATTTGAGTGGAACGATAGCCATTTAGCAATGCTAAAAGAGTATAAAGTAGCTAAGCCAAAAGAGGAGAATCTTATGTTGCTGCTGCAAAAAGGGGATGATATTATAGATTACAAAGAGGCATTAGCACTCTTACCCAATGCAAAAGCAGTGGTAGAAGAGGGTGGTTCGCACTCATTTGATGGGATAGAGCGATATTTTGAGGAGATTAGTACCTTTTTATTGGTGTAGCTTTCGATACGCGAAGTAGAGTTTGTGTATAATACAGTTAAATTTAACAAAGCGGGGATAGAACTTGAGTGGAATTAATAGAAGTATATTTCGAGAGTATGATATTCGTGGAGTCTTTAATCGAGATCTTAATGAGCAATCTGTAAAACTTATTGGATACTTTTTAGGGAAAAGGGTTGGAGGAGAGAAGATAGTAGCCGTTGGTTATGATGCTAGAGAGCACTCTCCTATTTTGCGTGACTATTTAGTATCGGGGCTTAATGCTGCTGGGTGTAGAGTTATCGATATGGGGATGGTGGCAACACCTGTCAACTACTTTAGTAACTATCAGCCTCTAAATACCCTTTTACCAAAGGATTCTGCAATTTTAGCTAATGTAAATGATACGAAGCGTCTCATTGATGGCTCGATTATGATTACAGGATCGCACAATCCAAGTGAGTATAACGGTTTTAAGATAACAATCGATAGAGAACCTTTCTTTGGTGAAGATATCTATGCATTGGGCGATGAGATAATTGCCAATGAGAGTTTAGAGATAGAGAGAAACTTAGAGCGAGAAGAGTCAGATATAAAGCAGCTCTATATCGATTTTATGCTTCGCGAGTTTGCACACCTTAAGGGTTTAGAGAAAAAGATTATTATCGATTGCGGTAATGGTGTTGCAGGAGTGGTAATAAATGATATCTTTGATGGCTTAGATTTAAACTATAAGGGGCTCTACTGTGAGCCTGATGGAAGATTCCCAAACCACCACCCTGACCCATCAGTAGAGGAGAATTTAGCTGATCTTAAAGCAGCCCTTGCAGAAGAGGGAGATATAGGTTTTGCTTATGATGGGGATGCTGATAGGATTGCTGTTTTAACTAAGAAGCACAATATCAAGGGTGACCAGATGGCACTGCTTTTTGCGATGAGTATGGAGCAGCCAATAGTTATTGGAGAGGTAAAGTGCTCTCAAGTGATGTATGATGAGCTAGAGCGTAGAGGATGCAAAGCAGTAATGTATAAGACGGGGCACTCAAATCTAAAAGTAAAGATGAAAGAGCTTAATGCCGATTTGGCATGTGAAGTAAGTGGCCATATCTTCTTTAAACATCGCTATTTTGGCTATGATGATGCGATCTATGCAACCTTAAGAAT
Organism: Campylobacteraceae bacterium; assembly: GCA_027083895.1. Classification (GTDB taxonomy): domain Bacteria; phylum Campylobacterota; class Campylobacteria; order Campylobacterales; family Sulfurovaceae; genus JAADEQ01. Next base: position 5,495 of record JALWMN010000076.1, on the reverse strand, counting down.
GCTTGAGCTAATTCAAAGTGGAGTCGATTTAGATAGCGAAATAGAGGCACTTCCTAAGGTCTATTCGACTGAAGAGATTAAGGTAGAGACAAGCGATGAGGAGAAGTTTGCTCTTGTAGAAAAGGTTAAAGAGTTGCTTGCTAATCCAAGTGAGGATTTTCCTAAGATTAAGAGCCTTATCGATGTAGATGGGGTAAGAATTAATTTTGAGCATGGTTGGGGTTTAGTGCGAGCAAGCAATACCACTCCTGTACTTGTAACACGGTTTGAGTCGACCGATGCCAATTTAGCAAAACTCTATGAAGAGCAGGTAAATCGTCTTATAAAGAGAGCAGAAGAGATGCTTAAGGAAGAGCAATGAAGAGTCGTCTCCATTTTGATGATCAACTCTCAAGTAGTGAGAGGGCAAGGCTTTTAGAGCAGATAGAGAAGGAGAGAGAGTATATTGGATATTATGATCTTCCCAATCAAGATATTACACCTCTATTGGAGTTTGCTAAAAGTTTTGATAATTCTATAGAGACTATTGCCGTTATTGGAATTGGTGGAAGTTCTCTTGGAGCAAAGGCTGTTTATGAATTTTTGCGGCCTGTTAAGAACCTGAAGCGAAAACTCTATTTTTTTGAATCGACAGATCCTATTAATATTGAGAGTCAGCTAGAGAGTATCGATATTAACAAGTCGCACTTTTTAGTTATTAGCAAGTCGGGAACGACTGTAGAGACTATGGCAATCTTTAAGTATATCTATAGCCTTGATCCCTCCAAAGATCGCTTTACATTTATAAGCGAAAAGGGTTCGAAGTTAGATAAGTTTGCTGCATCAGTTGGAGCAAAACGGTTCCATCTACAAGAGAGCGTTGGGGGGAGATTTTCGGTACTAAGTGTTGTAGGGCTTTTACCACTTGCATTAAGTGGTGTTGATGTTGTAGAGTTACTTAAAGGTGCTTTGCGAATCCAAGAGAGCTTCTTTAATGATGGGTACATTAAAGAGCTTCTATTGCAAAAGGCTTCTTTTTATGCAAAAAATCATGCAATCTATAATATTAATTGCCTTTTTGCCTATAGTGAGACGCTACGTTACTTTATCCAGTGGTATGTACAACTGTGGGGGGAGAGTTTAGGAAAGAAGCAGCGGCATAGTGCCTTTAATGTTGGGCTTACCCCTATTGGACTTATTGGTCCAAAAGATCAGCACTCCTTTTTGCAGCTAATTATGGAGGGGACTCGCGATAAGTCGATAACATTTATTGAGATTGCAGATTTTCAAAAAAGTTTAAAGATACCAGATATTACACTTTCTCATTTAGAAGAGATGGATTTATTAAATGGGGTTAAATTTAGTGATCTAATTGCAATGCAAAGTCAATCTGTGCTTGAGGCTCTCTTAGAAAAGGGAGATATTCCAATTGATGAGATAGTGATTGATCGAGTTGACGAAGCGAGTATGGGAGAGCTTATCTACTACTATGAGCTTTTAACTTCGCTTGTGGGCGAGTTGATTGATGTAAATACTTATGATCAGCCAGGTGTAGAGGCTGGAAAGATAATTTTAAAAGAGAAACTTGAAAAAAGGAAGAAGAATGATTAGAAAGTGCCTATTTCCTGCAGCTGGTTATGGGACGCGATTTCTACCGGCTACAAAAGCGACACCTAAAGAGATGCTACCAATTCTTACAAAGCCACTTATCCAATATGGTGTAGAAGAGGCTATCTCGGCAGGATGTAATACAATGGCAATTGTAACTGGCCGTGGAAAGCGTGCTATTGAGGACCATTTTGATATAAGCTATGAGCTTGAGCACCAGATTAAAGATACCCCTAAAGAGCACTTTTTACATGAGATTCGATCGGTGATTAACTCTTGCCAATTTACCTATACAAGACAAAAGGAGATGAAAGGGCTTGGGCATGCTATCTTAACTGGCGAAGCTCTTATTGGCAATGAACCATTTGCTGTAATTTTAGCTGATGATCTTTGCGATAATGGGGATGGTGAGAGTGTTTTAAAGCAGATGGTAGAGATCTATGAGCGATATAATTGCTCAGTTGTTGCCTTGCAGGAGGTACCACGGGAGGAGACCTCTAAGTATGGTATTATTGAGGGGAAACTTATTGATCAAAGTGATGATATCTATAGAGTGAGTAATATGGTAGAGAAGCCTAGTGTAGAGGAGGCACCAAGTAATTTAGCTATTATTGGACGCTATATACTCGATCCAGAAATCTTTGAGATACTCAAAGAGACGAAACCAGGTCGTGGCGGAGAGATACAAATAACCGATGCATTGATGGAGCTAGCAAAGAAAGGTCGAGTCATTGGGTATAAATTTAAAGGCAAGCGGTTTGATTGCGGGAGTGTTGAGGGATTTGTAGAGGCAACCAATTGGTTTTATGAGAAGGAGTTTCAGCAAAAGGGCTAAAACCACTTAAAAGTAAAATTAAGTTACAATATTTGCCAATTTTATGATCTCTAAACGGTAGTAGATTGTTTATTTGGAGTATAAATAAGTGATGAAGGTAGAGTTGTGAAGATAGCAATAGCAGGAACAGGATATGTAGGTTTATCAAATGGCTTACTCTTAGCCCAGCACAATGAGGTAGTAGCACTAGATATAGTAAAAGAGAAAGTAGAGATGCTCAATCAGAGGCAATCTCCAATAGAGGATACAGAGATTGAAGCCTTTTTACAAAGGGATGATATAAACTTTAGGGCTACGCTTGATAAAGAGGAGGCCTATAAGGGTGCGGAGTTTATTGTAATTGCGACCCCTACAGATTATGATCCTCAAACAAACTATTTTAACACAAAGAGTATCGAAGCAGTTATTAGTGATGTCTTAAAGATCAATCCAGATGCAACAATGGTGATCAAATCGACTGTTCCTGTTGGATATACAAAGAGTGTACGAGAGCAGTTTAATACGAATAATATTATCTTTTCGCCAGAGTTTTTAAGGGAGGGGTGTGCTCTTTATGATAATCTCCATCCTAGTCGAATTATTGTTGGTGAAAAGAGTGAGCGGGCAAAAACCTTTGCAAGATTACTGCAAGAGGGAGCGATAAAAAAAGATATTCCGCTGCTCTTTACAGACTCTACCGAAGCTGAAGCGATTAAACTCTTTGCTAATACCTACTTAGCGATGCGTGTTGCTTTCTTTAATGAGCTCGATAGTTACTGCATGGCACACAATCTCGATACTGAGCAGATCATTAAAGGTGTTGGACTTGATCCTAGGATTGGAATGCACTATAATAATCCAAGTTTTGGATATGGAGGGTATTGTCTACCAAAAGATACAAAACAGTTACTAGCAAATTATGACAAAGTTCCAAATAATTTAATTGAGGCAATTGTTAATGCTAATAGAACAAGAAAAGATTTTATTAGTGATACGATTATAGAAAAATTAAAATCGATGGGAAAACTGCAAGATGGTGTTGTAGGTATCTATCGCCTTGTGATGAAAGAGGGAAGCGATAACTTTAGAAGTAGTGCAATTCAAGGGATAATGAAGCGACTCAAAGCAAAGGGGATAGAGGTTATTGTCTATGAGCCAGTACTTAAAGAGGAGCACTTCTTTAACTCAGAGGTTGTAAAAGATTTTGAAGCGTTTAAAGAGCGGAGTGATATTATTGTAGCAAACCGTTTGGGTGAGGAGCTGCATAGTGTAAAAGAGAAGGTCTTTACAAGAGATATCTTTAATAGCGATAAGTAGGGTTGCGTGAAGATCTTAGTTACTGGAAGTGCCGGCTTTATTGGTTACCATTTAACAAAGCGGCTTTTAGAGCGAGGAGATGAGGTAGTAGGGGTTGATAATATTAATGACTACTATGATGTTGCTTTAAAGTATGGAAGACTCAAAGAGCTTGGAATTAGCGAAGATGCCCAAGAGTGGGGAAGAAGAGTAGACTCTTTGCTCTATAAGAGGCATAGTTTCTATAGAGTAGATTTAGCCGATAAAGAAGCAATTGAAGAGATATTTAAAGCAGAGAGTTTTGATGCTGTTGTCAATTTGGCTGCACAAGCTGGAGTGAGATACTCAATAGAGAATCCAGATATCTATGTGCAGAGTAATGTCGTTGGGTTTTTGAATATTCTAGAGGGGTGTCGACATTTTGGGGTGAAGAATTTATGTTTCGCTTCGAGTAGCTCTGTATATGGTTTAAATGGATCGCAGCCTTTTAAGACGAGTGATAAGACTGAGCACCCAATTAGCCTCTATGCTGCAACAAAAAAGAGTAATGAGTTGATGGCACACACCTATGCCCATCTTTATGGAATATGTGCGACTGGACTTCGATTTTTTACTGTTTATGGTCCATGGGGTCGTCCCGATATGGCACCGATGCTCTTTGCAGATGCAATTTTAAATGATAGAGCCATTAAAGTCTTTAATCATGGCAATATGAGTCGAGATTTTACCTATATCGATGATATTGTAGAAGGGATAGTTAAAGTTATTGATAAGCCAGCAAAACCAAATGAGTCTTGGAGTGCACTTGATCCTGATATTGCTAGCTCAAGTGCTCCCTATAGGCTCTATAATATTGGCAATAATGCTCCAGTTGCTTTAATGGATTTTATTAGAGAGCTTGAGAAGGCTTTAGGAAAAGAGGCAAAAAAGAGCTATTTGCCCCTGCAAGATGGGGATGTAGTTGCAACGTATGCTGATGTGAGCGACTTAATAGATAAGTTTGGCTATAAGCCACAAACTCCACTAAATAAGGGAATTGCTGAGTTTGTAAAGTGGTATAGAGAGTTTTATAGAAAGTAGAGGGGAAATATATGGTAGATAAAATAGCGATTATAGGCTTAGGCTATGTAGGCTTGCCTTTGGCACATGCATTTAGTAAAAAGTATAAAGTTATAGGTGTAGATATAAACCCAGAGCGAATTAAAGAGCTAAAGAGTGGTTTTGATAGAACAAGAGAGCTTAATGAGTCTCAAGTAAAAGAGTGCCTCGAGAATGGTATGGAGTTTACTACAAATATAGAGGATGCGAAAGAGTGCAATATCTATATTGTAACAGTCCCAACCCCTATTAATGAGGAGAATGAGCCAGATTTAACGCCTATTAAAAAATCTAGTGAAGCAGTTGGGAGTGTTTTGAAAAAAGGTGATATAGTAATTTATGAATCGACAGTCTATCCAGGTGTCACTGAAGAGGTCTGTGTACCTATTTTAGAAGAAACAAGTGGGCTTAAATTTAATAAAGACTTTTTCTGCGGTTACTCTCCAGAGCGTATCAACCCAGGTGATAAAGAGCATACTGTTACAAAGATACTTAAAATTACCTCCGGTTCAACCCCAGAGATTGCTAAAAGAGTAGATGATCTCTATAAGTCTATTATTGAGGCAGGAACCCACTTAGCCCCATCAATAAAAGTAGCTGAGGCTGCAAAAGTAATAGAAAATACCCAACGAGATGTCAATATTGCTTTGATGAATGAATTAGCTCTTATTTTTGATACGATGGGGATAGATACCAATGC
>JALWMN010000075.1 GCA_027083895.1 Campylobacteraceae bacterium | reverse complement strand
GATAGCTCTTCTCTTAAAGCTGGGGCAAGTGATTCATATTTCTCTTTTAATCTGCTCATGATTATCCTTCAACTTTCTTAACATTTGAGATATGAATAGGCATCTCTTTATTTATAAAGCCACCCTCTTTATTCTCTTCTGAAGGTTTCACTGCCTTTTTTGCCACTTTACAACCAGCAACAATCACAGCATCTTTTTTTCTAAGAACTTGTAAAACCTCTCCGGTTTTTCCTTTATCATCACCGGCAATTACCATTACCGTATCGCCCTTTTTAATCTTAAACTTCTTTGCCATTACCATACCTCCGGTGCGAGTGATACGATTTTCATAAATCCAGCATAACGAGTCTCTCTTGCAACAGGTCCAAAGATACGAGTACCTATTGGCTCTTTTTTATCATCAACAATTACAGCTGCATTGTCATCAAAACGGATAAGTGAACCATTCTCTCTTTGAATCTCTTTGTGAGTTCTTACAACTACTGCTTTAACTACTTTTCCTTTTTTTACTTTACCATTTGGAGTAGCCTTCTTTACAGATGCTACAATCACATCTCCAACAGTAGCGTATCTTCTTTTAGATCCGCCAAGGACTTTAATACACATAATCTCTTTTGCACCGCTGTTATCAGCTACATTTAATCTTGTAAAACTCTGAATCATTAGCCCTCTCCTCTCTCTGTAATCTCAAGCAGTCGAAACGCTTTATTTTTAGAGAGTGGTCTACACTCAATTGCACTAATCGTATCACCTACATTCGTCTCATTTTTTTCATCATGTACTAAATATTTTTTAAATCTCTTTACTGTTTTGTGGTATCTTGGGTGTAAAACTTTTCGCTCAACCAAAACAGTAGCTGTTTTATCACCAGCCTTTTTTACAACTTTTCCAGATATAACTCTTTTAGGCATATCTTACCCCTTACTTCTGTTTTGCAGCTGTGATTGCTGTTTGAACTCTTGCAATATCTTTTCTTACTGCTCTAAGCTCTGCAGTATTTGTCAATTGCATTGTCTTTAACTTAACTCGGAGCGTAAATAGCTCAAGCCGTTTCTCTTTTAAAAGCTCCTGAAGCTCTTTTAAGCTCTTATCTTGAAGATCAGTATATTTCATTGCTATCTTCCCTTGAAATAATTTTAGTCTTAAATGGTAATTTATGACATGCTAGTGTTAATGCCTCACGAGCTAGATCCTCTTTTACACCAGCCATCTCAAAAATTATTCTTCCTGGCTTAACATTCATAACCCACTTCTCAACACCACCTTTACCTTTACCCATTCTTGTCTCTAGTGGTTTTTTCGTTAAAGGTTTATCTGGAAAAACTCTAATCCATGTCTTACCAGTTCTGCTAACACGTCTTGTCATAGCGACACGAGCAGCTTCTATCTGTCGAGAGTCGATTCTTCCAGCCTCAATGGCTTTAATTGCAAACTCACCAAACTCAATTTTATTTCCACGGAAAGCCTTGCCACGGTTTCGACCCTTTTGCTGCTTTCTCCATTTGGTTCTTTTTGGCATTAACATAGTTACTCTCCTCTTCTTTTTCTTCTACTAGGGCGAGTCTCTCTCTTCTCTGGCTGGATACCTTTTTGTAGTACTTCCCCTTTAAAGATCCACACCTTTACACCAATATTTCCATAGGTAGTTAAAGCCTCAGCAAATCCATAATCGATCTTTGCTCTTAATGTATGTAGAGGTACTCGTCCCTCAAGATACCACTCTGTTCTTGCCATCTCAGCACCACCAAGACGACCTGAGAGAGAAATCTTAATTCCTTTTGCACCCTGCTTAAGAGCTCCTTGAATTGCTTTTTTCATCGCCCTTCTAAATGCAACACGTCTCTCTATCTGCTGTGCAACATTCTCAGCAACTAATTGTGCATTTGCCTGAGGCTTCTTCTCCTCTTTTATATTAAGAGCAACCTCTTTATTAAGCACCTTTTGCAACTTTTGCTTTAACTTCTCAATATCTGCACCCTTCTTTCCAATAACTACACCGGGTCTAGCAGTCTGAATAGTAACTCTTACTTTCTTAACAGTTCTCTCAATAATAATATTGCTCACACCTGCAAAGTAGAGCTCTTTTTTTAGCATCTTTCGAATCTTATAATCCTCTTCTATAAATGCTGGTGCTCTATCTTTTGCAGGAAACCATCTAGACTCCCAATTTCTATTAATTCCTAATCTTAAACCTATCGGATTAACTTTCTGACCCATAGTTATGCATCCTTTCCACTATTTTTGCTAGTAGGTGCAACCTCTACTAATATATGAGAAGTTGGTTTTAAAATTCTAGTTGCTGTACCTCTTGCTCTTGGCCTCCACCGCTTCAAATATGCAGCTTTATCAACTCTACACGATGTAATTACTACCTCTTCTGGTTCATAGCCGCCATTTGCTACAGCAGATGCAATAACACCAGAGATAATCTTTGCTGCTTTATTTGGCATGAACTCTAAAGATGCCAATGCAAGCTCAGCATTCATCCCTTGTACCTCTCTTGCAATCAATCTCGCTTTTGTTGGAGATACTCTTGAAAATCTTAATAGTGCTCTACTCATCTTAACCTACCTTCTTCTGTACGGTACCTTTGTGGCCTCTAAACGTTCTAGTTGGTGCAAACTCACCTAACTTATAGCCAACATGACTCTCTGTAATATATACTGGTACAAATTGTCTTCCATTATGTACGTTAATTGTTAAACCAATCATCTCAGGAAAGATTACAGATCTTCTTGACCAAGTTTTAATTGGTTTATTTGATCCTTCTTCTTTAGCCTTGAGAACCTTCTTCATTAAATGATCATCAATAAATGGTCCCTTTTTTAGTGATCTTGCCATATCTACCTACCCCTTACTTTTTCTTGCGTCTTGAGATAATTAATTTATCACTCGCCTTTTTCTTACGAGTCTTAAAGCCTTTTGTTGGCATACCCCATGGTGTTACTGGGTGTCGACCAGAGTTTGTCTTTCCTTCACCACCACCGTGTGGGTGATCTACTGGGTTCATAGCACTACCTCTGGTTTGTGGTCTAATACCTCTATGTCTGTTTCTACCAGCCTTTCCAATAACCATATTGGCATAATCTTCGTTACCAATAGTACCAACAGTTGCCATACACTCGCCTAAGATATATCTCATCTCACCAGATGGTAGTCTTAGCGATACATACTTTCCATCTCTACCCATAATCTGAGCATAACTTCCAGCACTTCTTGCTAATTTACCACCTTGACCTGGATTCATCTCGATATTATGAACAAGTGTACCAACAGGGATATTCTTAAGCTTCATTGCATTGCCTGGTTTAATATCTAAACCAGCTTCAGCAGCCATTACAATATCACCTACCTTTAGCCCTTTTGGCTGTAAGATATATCTCTTCTCACCATCTACATAGTTAATAAGACAGATTCTACAGTTTCTGTATGGGTCATACTCAACTGTAGCTACTCTTCCTTCGATTCCAAACTTATTTCTTTTAAAATCGATAATTCTGTAAAGCTTCTTAGCACCTGCTTCTTTATGGCGAGAAGTAATTCTACCGTAGCTATTTCTACCAGCATGTGCAGGAAGTTTTTTTAGCAAGCTTCTTACTGTTGGTTTGCTTGTAATGTCACTATTATCTAGTGTCGTCATAAATCGACGAGACGGTGTATATGGTTTGTATGTTTTAATTGCCATCTTCTATCCTTATACGCTTAAGCTTTCGATTTTTGCATCTTCAGGAAGCTTAACATAAAACTTCTTGCTATCAGCTCGCTTGCCTTCAACACCCTTAAATCTCTTCACTTTGCCACGTACTCTCATTGAGTTTACTCTCAATGGTTTAATACCAAAGTACTCTCTAAAGATCTCTTTTAAAGAGTTTTTTGTAACTCTTGTACTTGTTTGTACTACAATTACACCCTCTTCTTGAAGGTTAAGACTCTTTTCAGTATAGATTATCGCTTTAATATCTGTAATATTTGCCATCTTAACTCTCTTTTATTAGATTTTCCCAAACAGATTTTTCAATTACAATAGCATGGTATGCTGCTGCTAAATATCCATTTAATTCGTTTGGCTCAATTAAGTAAGCATCTTGCAAATTTCTAAATGCACGGTATGTATTATCATCAATCAACTCTTTTACAAAAAGAGCATCTCTTACACCAAAGCTCTTAAAGAGTGCATAAGCATCTTTTGTTTTACCAGACTCAATACTGATTGAATCTACAAGAAAAACTCTCTCATTTGCTACTTTTTCTGCAATTGCATGCATTAATGCAAGTCTCTTTTGCTTTTTGTTTACTTTTTGCTTATAGTTTTTTGCATTTGTTGGACCAAATACAACACCACCTCCTCTAAACTGAGGAGCTCTAATTGATCCTTGTCTTGCTCTACCGCCACCTTTTTGGCTAAATGGCTTCTTACCACCACCGCTTACTGCACTTCTGTTTTTTGTATGTGCACTGTTTGCTCTTAAGTTTGCTGCATATGCCTTACAATAGAGGTAGAGATTATGTGGATGTACCTCTAAAAAGCTTTCTGGTAAATCTGCTGTTTTTACTACTGTACTACTCATTTAACTATCCTTACCATTCCTCTTGCTCCTTTGTGCCCAGGTACTGCACCCTTTAGAACCAAGATTCCATTTTCTGCATCATATGAAATAACTTCATTCTTTACTGTAACTTTTTTATTCCCGTAGTGTCCAGGCATTTTCTGTCCTGGTTGTACACGCCCTGGCCACTCACACATACCAATTGAACCTGGTGCTCTATGGAATCTAGAACCGTGGCTATTTGGACCACCAGCAAAACCATATCTTTTAACAACACCACTGAATCCTCTACCCTTAGAGTTAAAAGATGATTTAACAACTTTTGCCTCAGCTAATGGTGTTGTGTCTAAATCACCAGCTTCAGTTCCTTCTGCAACCTTAATAGTCTTAAAGCGATTAAACTCTTTACTTATATTAAACTTCTTTTGCTGCCCTTCAATCGCTTTATTGATCTTTTTACCACTATGGTAAGCAACGAGTGCTTTTCCATCCTCTCGAACTTCGCACACTTTTGTTTCAACAACTTTTAGCAGAGTAACAGGAACACTTGGAACACCAATCGTTCTACTCATTCCAATCTTTTCAACAATAAACTCCATTCCCGACTCCTTACTTATCCATTTGGCGGATTTCTACCTCCACCTCTGGTGCCAAATCTAATTTCATTAAAGAATCGATAGTATCAGTCGAAGCAGATACTATATCGATTAATCTCGTGTGTACTCTAATCTCAAACTGCTCACGGCTATCTTTATTGATATGTGGTGAGCGAATGACTGTGTATCGCTTAATCTTCGTTGGTAAAGGAATTGGTCCCCTTAGATCAGAACCTGTTCTCTTTACAGCATCTACAATCGCTTGAACCGATCTATCTAATACTCTGTGATCATAAGCTTTTAGCTTTAATCTAATTCTTTCCATTACTTTCCTTCTTTAAAGAACTCGTTGGTCGAAGCCAACAATATTTTTATAGTGCAGAACGCTCGATACCATGGGCACCTGCAAAGAGCTCTTATTGCAACTTTGGCTAAGAACTCTCTGCAGGTGCCGTAAATTGAGGAGGAATTATAGCAAAGTAACACTCCTAAAAAGCTTACTTTACAACACTTTTTTTAATATTTTTTAGATTTTATTTCCTTTTTAGAAGGAAATATAGATATAATATGAGAAGAAAAGTTTAAATTGCTATGATCCAAAATATCATACCCTCAATCGTAGAGTGTGCTTTAAAAGTTTGCATAGTGTGAGTTTAGGTCAAAGCTTATTGAATCCTTTGAAAAACTATGAATTGAA
>JALWMN010000074.1 GCA_027083895.1 Campylobacteraceae bacterium | reverse complement strand
GATCTCTTTCTCTATTTTGGTGATAACGATAGTTCTGTTACTTTCTATTATAAAGGAGAGTATCTCTACTCTAAATCTATAAAATACTCACTTAAAGATATTTATAATCGATTCTGTAAACTTGCAAATGAAGTTCCAATGTCTGAAGATCAATTTCGAAAGTTTCTTTCACAAAATGACTCTCGAAAAGGTGAATCTTCTCATAGAGAACTTTTAATAAGAGTATTAAATGAATGCTTTTTATCAATCAATGATATTCTTATTTATACAAAAAGAGCCTACGATATCGATAGTGTACGCAATGCTTATGTTATGCTTAGTTGGAATAGCCAAGATACTCTAGAACCTTATATAAAAAACTATCTCAATATGAATGCCATAGCTCTAAGCACACTCCTTCAAAAAAGAGTTAATTTTAGCAAAGATATTGACCCAATCTGTCCATTGATGGTACTTAATGCACAAGCCTTAGAGAGTGGTTTAATAGAGTTACCTAATCTTACACCATATCCTAAACCAAAACCAATTACGCAACGACCAGCAGGAAAAATAATTGCTCTCTTTTTTATCATACTTCTACTCTTTTTTACACCGATTATTTATGATTTTATTATAGGTTCAACAATTCAGGCTAAAAATATACTTCTTGCACAAGAAGAAGCAAAATTAACTGCTGAAGCCAATAATTATAAAAAAATTATTGCACAAAAGAAAGAGGAGTTAAAAGCACTTGAAAAAGCCTACACAAAAAGTAAAAAACTCTATAACTCTAAAGTTAATGAAGTAACTGAAGTTTACAATAAAAAATTCCACTATCAGTTCCGCTCAGAGCAATTAACAGAGATTACAAAACTTCTAAAAGAACACGATTTATATAGTCGAAATATTTCAATTACAGACTCTCTTTATGCAATCGAGTTAGAGTCTGAAGATGATAAAAAAATTACTCGTTTTATTAAGAATCTAGTTCAAAAATTTGATAAAAAAATTACTAATATTGATATAAAAGATATTCGACTTTATCCAAATGAAGGACTCTATAGAGGAGTGCTGAAAATTGAATTTTCTGGAGATGAACAATGAGCATTTTAGATAAATTAGATAACTACTATAATAGTCGTAAAAAAAATGAAGTATGGCTAATGATAGTTTTAATTGCAGCATTAGTAGGTTATTTGCTTTATAGTGTTCTTGAACCTGTTTCTACAGCTTACAGAAAAGAGCAAGAGAATAAAAATCAGGATTTAAAAACAAAAATAGAAAGTGCACGAACATATTTAAATTCAATTACTATAAATGGAGATAGAAACTATACGATTAAGCAATTAAATCGAAAAATAGTTAAAAAACGTATGGCAATGAATGAACTGAGAGAAAAATTAACAAAATTGGATGGTTCTATAAAAAAATTTGCATCTTTACTCTATACAAAAGATAATTGGTCAAAGTTTTTACATACTATTGCCATAGATGCTAAAAATAATGATCTTAAAGTACACAGTATTACAAACCAATACTATGACCAAAACAGTAGTTTTGGCAAAATTCTTGATGTTGAAATTAAAGTTCAAGGTGAATATAACAAAATACTTAATTTTATGAATCAAATTGAACAGACTGAGCTTGTTGCTAATATTAGCAAAGTTTCTTTGGAAGCTACAGATGATAAACCAAGGGCGGATCTAAACCTAACTGTTTGGGGGATAAAACCATGAAAAAGAGACTCTTAATGCTCTGGCTACTATTTGGAGTAATGCTTTATGGTGAAGATATTGACACAATTCTAACAAAACTCCCTACAAAAAGGGTTTCTAAAATAGCTGAAGAGACAATTTTATCAACTCCATCCCCAATGCCACAATTAATTGTTGAACAAAATAACTCTCAAAGTGACACCAATGGCACAGTTTTAAAAAAGCATGAAGAAAAGTTTAAACTGATTGCAATCATGAATGGTAGTGCCAATATAAATGGGCAATGGTATAAGATTGGAGAAAAAGTTGGCTCATATCGGCTTGAGGATATTATGGAAGATGCTGTATTTCTTAAAAATGACAAAAAAGAGAAAATTCTTATTTTTGATCAAAATAATAGTAAAATAACCATAACAGTAGGAAGGTAACCATGAAAAAGATACTCATTACTCTTTGTCTACTCTTTTCATATGAGGCATTAAATGCAAATAGTTGTAGTAATCAACGATTTAATGTCACAATACAAAAAGAGTTATCTATAGCAGATGCACTTGATAATTTAGCTCAAAGTTGTGGATTAAGTATTGTTGTTAAAGATGCTGCCGCACAACAAAGACTTAAAAAGAAGCTCTACTATACCCACTTAAAAAATAGTACACTACATGATTTTTTGAATCTACTTTTAAAAGATAATGATTTAAATTATCAACTTGAAGGCAATAAGCTCTCTATATCCTATTTAGTTACAAAAACTTTCAAAGTCCATTATATCTCAAGTGATAGGACTGGAAGTTCTAATGCAAATATCAATATTGCTAATGCAGGAAAGACCAAGGGACAAAATATATCCTCTGCAAGTGGTATGGCAATCCAAAGTAACGATAAATTTGATTTTTGGAAAAAGTTAAAAAAAGAGATTCATCAAATCCTTGTAGTCTCTGGTGATGGAAGTATGAACTTTACCAAAGCAAAAGATGGAACCTGGGTGGATGCAAGTGGTAATACATGGCAATATAATCCTCTAGAACCAATTGTAGATCCTGAAGGGGGCCTTGTTACTGTTACAGGGACTCCTAAACAGTTAAGAAGAGTAGAACGCTATATTACAGCATTAGCCAAACAGGTAAAAACTCAAGTACTAATTGATGTAAAAATACTCTCAGTCACGCTTAATCGAGATCATTCTACTGGTATTGATTGGAATGCACTTTATGGTTTGCAAAACTTTTCTATCAATACAATCCATATGACTCAAAAAAATATTGCTGGATTGAAAACTGAAAACGATAGAATTACAGAAGTAAAATATGGACTTGGTTCTCGACCAAGTAATGCAAAACTTTTCCAAACTCATGGATTTGCTACAATTAATGATGTAATTCGTTTCCTTAAAACACAAGGTGATGTAAAATCGATCTCTAATCCTAAAATCATGACTCTTAATAACCAGCCAGCTCTTATTAGTGTAGGAAAAGAGCTCTTTTATAAGACAAAAAGTAGTACTTCTACAAAAGATAATAATAAAGAGACTACAACAAGCGAAACTATCGACTCAGTTTTTGCTGGCATTTTGCTAGATATTACTCCAGAAATAGATAAACGTGGTATGATAACATTAAAGATTAATCCATCTATTACAGAAACTGATGGTACTGTCTCTAATACTGGTACTCGTACAATGCCACCAGATCTCATTAGAAGACAAATCTCAACAGTTATTAAGGTAAAAGATGGTAAACATGCAATATTAGGTGGATTAATCTCAAGCGTTGAGAGTAAAGTTGAAAGTAAAGTGCCACTTTTAGGTGATATGCCACTTTTAGGAGCAGCTTTTAAAAGAGAGAAAAAGATTAAACGAACTGAAGAATTAGTTGTTATAATTACACCACACATTACTAATGGCAGCAAGAATCTCTCGCTGAAGAGTTTAGGATATAGGAGTATTGTCAAGTGAGTTATTTTGAAGTCGCTAAAGAGTGCTTTGTTGATGAAATTAATCTAGAGAGTTATGTAGAGTTACCAAGCTCTATAATGGCATATGAAGAGCTTGAAATGGCTTTTGAAAAGCCATTTAAACTTATGCTACTTTATGGTGAACCAGGTACTGGTAAAAGCCTCTTGTTAAAGCGAATATACGAAAAGAAAAAGTATCAAAAAGAGATACACTTTATTAACTCTCCACTCTTAAGCGAAGAGGAGTTTTTTCGTCGTCTCTTTGTTATATTAATTCAAAAAAAGATGCCTAAAAATACTAAAGTTGACTTTAATACTTTTGTAGAATATTGTAAAGCGATTAAAGGACAACGTGAAATTATTATTCTTTTAGATGAAGCACAACTCTATCCAAAGAAGATTCTAGAGGAGATTCGGGTCCTTTCAGATACAGGTGTGTTACGTTTTGTAATTGCAGTCCATAAAACTACTGATGAAGATGTAATTGCAAAATCACACTTTCAAACGAGAATTTGGGGAAGCATTGAACTTAAAAATGCAAATAAAGAGGAGTTAAAAACTTACATACATCAACGTTTACTAAAATTTAATCAATTTGAAATTGCAAATCAAATTAAACAAAAAAATATCGATTTTATCTATAAGGTAACAAAAGGAAACTTTAGAGCATGTAGTAAACTGATGTATACAACTTTTGAAATCTACCAATATTATGAAAAACATGATCCTTCTCAATTTAGTAGAGATAAATTTTCTCAAAAGTTCTTAGAGATGGCAGCAATAGCAATAGGAGCAATCAATGTATGATATACCTGAGTTAGAAAAGAAGTGGAGAAAATATAAACGAAATCAAATTAAAAAACCACTTCTTATTGCTTTAAGTGCTCTTATTTTAGTTGGTGGAGTTGGAGTAATTACTGCAACTTATCTGAATAAATCTAAACAAGAAGAGGCAAAAGAAGTAAAAAACACTCCGCCTCAAAAGCAAGTGGAAGAGAAGAAAGCAATAATCATTACTAAAACTCAAGCAGATGAACAAAAATCAAGTGGTACTTCTACATCACAAAACTCAACAACCCAAAACCCTCTAATAGTTGCTGGACAAAACCATCAACAACCATCTAAACAAGAAGAGTCAATCGATTTAAGTAATGCAAAAATTATTAAACCAAACCTTCCTAAAGAGGAAATTAGAGTTATTGGCTTTGATGAAAAAGAGAAGAAAAAAGTTGCATCTAATTTTAATAGTGTAGTAATTCCTCAAAAAAGCGTACAAGATATTCAAGAAAAAGAGAAAATTGCCGAAATAGAAGAGCGATTTAAAGCAACACAAGATCCACAAGACTCACTCTATATTGCTAAATACTATTACAAAAAAGGCAATTACAAAAAAGCTGAAACTTGGGCAATTAATACAAATAATATCGATGGAGATATAGAAGATAGTTGGATAATCTTTGCAAAAGCAAGAGCAAAACAGGGCTTTAGAGTTGATGCTATTAAAGTTTTACAATCATATTATGATGAAACAAAATCTCCTAAAGCAAAAGCTTTACTTGATAAGTTACGATTTGGTAAAAGTTTTAAATAGGGATATAATATGAGTCAACTTTTAGAGTCACTTATTAAAGATAATATTATTGAGAAAAAAAGATTAAAAGATTTCATTTCTACTCTATCTCAGGATAAAAAAGTTCGTTTAGGAAACTTAATCGAAAATAATTATGTTGATAAGAAACTACTTTTTGACTATATCTTACAGAAGTTAAAAAAAGGAGATATAGGTTTTGAAGAGCTTGAAGATTTTGCAAAAGAAAATATTAAGGTTTCAGAACTCTATAAATATATAGCAGATGCTTTACATATCGAGTATATTGATCTTCAAGATGTAGAAATTGACAGTTCACTTTTTAATAAAATCCCTACCTCATTACTTTTAAAAAATCGTGTTGTTATAATTGAAGAAGATGATATCTATGTCCATGCTGTTTTTGCAGATCCTTTTGATATGGCTGCTCAAGATGCAATTAGTCGTTTCTTTCCTAATAAAATTTTAAAACGAGCAATTGCTTCTTACCAAAATATCAAAGAAAAACTTCTACAAATTGAGACCTATGAGAGTCTAAAAAATTATGTTGAAGATATTAAAAAAGATTTAAACTCTAATGCTCTTAATGATGAAGATGATGAGTCTCCAGCTGTTTTAAAATTAATTGAACTAATTTTACGTAGTTCAATAGTAGCACGTGCAAGTGATATCCATATAGAAGTAACAGAAAAAAACTGTATAGTAAGAGATCGTATAGATGGAATGTTACAGCAACGATTTATCTTTGATAAGATTATCTTTGGA
>JALWMN010000073.1 GCA_027083895.1 Campylobacteraceae bacterium | reverse complement strand
TCTAAGTAGTACCCTGGCATCTCTTTTAGTATTACTTCATTATCGCAACGCCAACACTTCCCCTCTTCTACTTGCTCGTTAGCTAAGACTGTGTGGCAACTCTCACACCAGTTTACTGTTGTGCTTTTTCTATAGAGTAGACCACTCTTAAGCATCTTAATAATAAACTCTTGCTCCCACTTTGTATAGAGTGGGTCACACGTTGCAATCTCTCTTGATTTACTAAACGAAAGCCCTAATGCACTCATCTCCTTTTGCATATAGGCAATATTATCATAAGTCCACTCTTTTGGGTGCCGCTTATGTTTAATCGCTGCATTCTCTGCTGGCATACCAAAGGCATCCCACCCCATAGGGTGCAGTACATTATAGCCTTGCTTTCTATAATATCTTGCTATTGCATCACCAATTGCATAGTTTCGCACATGCCCCATATGGATACGCCCACTTGGATATGGAAACATACTCAAAATATATTTTTTGGGAAGTGTATGGTCGCTACTTGGTTCAAAAGCCTCTTCTTTCTCCCATATAGCTTGCCACTTTGACTCGATCTCTTTTGGATTATAACTCACAAATGCTCCTATATACTCTATTATTAAAGATATATAAACTCATCAAATTATAGCGAAAGAGCAATTTTGATTAGCTAAACCAACCCCTATTCTCCTCAAAACGCTACAAATTTAAACAATCAAATATTTTTATATTAAAAATTCTTATCTTTAAGTATATTTTTTATAAATATTATTATAGAATAGAAAAATATAATCTAGAAGGAGAAGAAAACAATGAAATTACTAAAAAGCAGTTTAAAAGGAGCTATTGCTCTCTCATTTATTGCATCATCAGCACTCTATGCTACAAATGGAGATACACTAATAGGTGTTGGAGCCAAAACAAGAGCAATGGGTGGGGCTGGTATTGCTCTTAGCCATGGAGCCGAATCTACACTTGTAAACCCTGCACTCATTACTGATGTTGCCTCCACAGAGATCAGCTTTGGAGGCACTATCTTTATGCCAACTATTAAGACACAGATGTCACCAGTTGAACATAAAAGTGCTGCTGATCTTAGCATCATTCCAGGGGTATCAATTGCTTCACAAATAGCACCAAATACCTATGTTGGTGTTGGAATGTGGGGGACAGCAGGCATGGGTACAGACTTTAAAAAAGATCCTGATCTCTTTAAGATGGAGACTACTTTGCAGTTAATGCAGTTTGCAATACCGGTTGCCTATAAGTTTGGCAATGGTTTCAGTGTTGGTATTGCCCCAATCATGCAGTATGGATCACTTGATATTCACTACCAACTTCCTGCAATGATGGGCGGAATGAATGTAGGTGATGGTCAAAATCAAGATTTTGGTTATGGTGTATCTGTAGGTGCTACTTATAACTTTCAAAATGGTATAAAAGTAGGAGCTGTCTATAAGAGTAAAATCTCTATGGATTATGCACACTCTCTTACAGCTGCAACTGCACCATTTGGACTTAACTTTGGTGATAAACTTGATCAACCAGCAGAGATTGGTATAGGTGTTAGTTATAGACATGGTCCACATACCATTGCAGTAGATTATAAAAAGATCAAGTGGGGCTCAGCAGCAGGGTATAAAGATTTTGGATGGAAAGATCAAAATGTCTTCGCAGTTGGTTATGAGTATAATGCTGGAAAATGGGCAATTCGAGCTGGTTTCAACCATGCAAAACACCCTTTAACTATCTATAACTCTCCAATGAAGACAGCAGTAGATATGTTTAACCTCTTAGGTTTCCCAGCAACAGCAGAGAACCACTTAAGCCTTGGTGGAAGTTATGAGTTTAATAAAAACTTCTCTATGGATGCAACAGTAGTATATGGATTTAACAAAAAAACTTCTGCAGATGTTAGTGCTATGTTTGGACCAGGAGCAAAGATTACCAATAAACACGCAGAGCTTGGATTCTCAGTTCAATTAAACTACAAATTCTAGTTAAAAAGCTTACAGCCT
This sequence comes from Campylobacteraceae bacterium, assembly GCA_027083895.1. Taxonomy (GTDB): domain Bacteria; phylum Campylobacterota; class Campylobacteria; order Campylobacterales; family Sulfurovaceae; genus JAADEQ01. The sequence goes on along the minus strand of JALWMN010000073.1, from coordinate 4,054 downwards.
AAAGCTTTCACTTTAGGCTTGCAGTTTTGAGCATTTCGTATCCTCTAGTGCAAATTTGACTTAAAGCTCTTTTACTATACAATACTATATAAAATTTGGGAGTATCCATTTGGCACTAGCACTCGCAAGAAAATATCGTCCAAGTACATTTAGCGATCTAATAGGGCAAGAGTCTATCTCAAAGACCCTTTCACTTGCACTTGAGAGCCAAAAGCTCTCTCATGCTTATCTCTTTTCTGGATTGCGTGGAAGCGGAAAGACATCAACTGCTAGAATCTTTGCAAAAGCTCTTCTTTGCGAAAAGGGCCCAACTGCTACCCCATGCCAAAGTTGCCAGCAGTGCCAAATGGCAAATGAGGGTCGTCATATCGATATTATCGAAATGGATGCAGCAAGCAATCGTGGAATCGAAGATATAAAAGAGCTCATTGAGCACACAAAATATAAACCATCTATTGGTCGCTTTAAGATCTTTATTATCGACGAAGTCCATATGCTAACTGTACAAGCCTTTAATGCACTTCTAAAAACACTTGAGGAGCCACCAGAGTTTGTAAAGTTTATTCTTGCTACTACTGATCCTCTTAAACTACCTGCAACTATTCTTAGCCGTACACAACACTTTCGCTTCAAAAAACTTCCAGAAAAGACTATAAGTAAACACCTTGCATTTATCTTAAGCAAAGAGGGTGTAGAATATAGTGATGCTGCACTCGATATAATAGCCAGAAATGCTCAAGGCTCTATGCGAGATGCCATTACACTCTTAGATCAAGCAATTGTCTACGCAAATGGGAAGATTGATACCACAAGTGTCACAAGTATGCTTGGAGTGGTTGATCCTGAAGTTTTAGATAAACTTATTGATGCTATTTTAAATAAAAAAAGAGATGCAGTAATAGCCTTTACACAAGAGTACGCCTCTTACGAAGCAGAGATGATTATTGATGAGCTTACACTCTTTTTACGTGATAAACTCTTAAATAAAGATCCAAAATTAACAACCCTTACAGTTGAGCGGTTCTTTAAGATATTAGCTGAAGGGAAACGCCTCCTCTTAATTGGAAGTAGTGGTGATTTTGTTTTGCTTCTTACACTATTAAAAATGGTTGAGGCTATGGAGATCCATACTATCGATGCAATGATACAAAAACTCCAAAATGAACTCACTCTAAACCAATCACAAACAGCTACCCAAACTTTAGAGCAAAAAGCAGCAACTACAGAGTCTAAAGCTCCAACAAACCAAGAGAAAAAAATCGAAAAAAAAGTAGAAAGCTCACTTCTACCTGAAGATAAATTTCAATCTCTCATAGAGAAGTTATATGATCGAAACTACGACTTAGGAAAACTCTTTGAAGAGAATATCTCATTTATCTCTTATGAGAATAAAACACTTACATGGGAGTCAACAGTCGAGGGAGAAGCAAAGAGAATGCTTATAAAACATTGGCCACTCATTAAACTCTTTGTAGAAGAGATCTTTGGATTAGGTACTAAAATAGAGAATATCTCTAAAAAAAAATTAACTAAAGAGTCTACAGTAAAACAGCAAAATATACAAGAGAGTCAAACAGCAGAAGAGAATGCCCAAAGCAGCAGCTGTATCATGCCACAATCTAATAGTGAAGCAAGCAAAGATAAGGATCCAAACTCTCTTTTAGAGGAACCAATGGTTAAAGAGTTTCTTAGACATTTAGATCCTAAAAGAGTTGTTATAAAACAAAAAAGCTGAAAACTAGCTTTTTTTGAATTTTTTTGCTATAATTGCGTCCAAATATGTAGCTTTTATTTTTAAATAAGCTTATTTAGATATAAATTGATAATAGTTATACAAATATCTAATAGTAGAGTTTCAACTCAAAAGGATTGAGTAGTGTCTTAAAAAAATCTCTACAAATTTTGTTGTACGGCGGATAAAATGAGAGTATTGACAATTGGTTTTTCAGAAGAGTTTGCTAAAGAAGTAGAAAAAGAGATCTCTAACTATTTTATCTGTATTTTAGATAGTGCAGAGGATATCTATGATGCAACAAACTTTACATATTTTCGACACTACGAGCTTATCATCGTAGTCGATGAGAATATGAAATACGCAATGGAGCGTTTTGTTAAAGAGATTAAACAGAAAAAACCAGATACAAAAGTTATAGTTATTACTGAAGATCCCAAAAAGCAAGAGGAGTTTTTTAATCTTAAAGTTGATGATGTCCTCTTTCGACACACAGATCAAGCTGATTTAATAGCAGCACGGGTCTTAGCAAATATGCGTAACCTTTATGGAACTAAGATTGAGGTTGGAAAGATGACTATCGATATCGCTAAAAAGCGAATCGAGTATGATGATAAGATAGTTTCGCTTAATGGGAAAACTTTTGATATTTTAGTCTATCTTGCCCTTCGAAACCAAAGAGTCTTCTCAAAAGATGAAATTATTAATGCCCTTTGGGAAGAGCCAGAGTATGTAAGCGACAACACTGTTGAGGTTGCAATTAACCAAATTAGAAAACGGCTCAAAAGTATACTTGGATTCCAAGTAATCCACACTGTACGAAGGCGTGGATATAAATTCTCTTCAAATGTCTCTCAGGTGAAAGTATAATTATCCTTTTTTTGCTCCCTAAACTCTTGTAGGCACTCTTTATGAAGCTTAGTGAAATCTCTGTAACTAACCCTTACTTGCAACTAGGCGAAGCGTTTTACGACTTTACAACTCCAAGCCCACTAGAGGCTCCAGAGCTTATTGATGCCAATAGTACTCTAGCAATTGAGCTTGGGATAGACAAAGAAGAGCTCTTTACACAAGAGTTTGTAGAGATTGTCAATGGCAGTAGACTCTTAAAGGGCTCAAAGCCTTTTGCAATGGTCTATGCAGGGCACCAATTTGGACACTTTGTTCCACAATTAGGTGATGGGAGAGCCATCAATATAGGCACAATTGAAAAAACACATCTGCAATTAAAGGGGAGTGGGCAGACAAAATACTCCCGAAGTGGCGATGGACGAGCAGTTCTTAGAAGCTCAATTCGCGAATACCTAATAAGCGAAGCGATGCACAATCTCAATATACCAACGACGAGAGCTTTAGCAGTTATCGACTCTTCACATAGTGTCTATAGAGAGACTTGGGAGCGAGGAGCAATAGTACTTCGAACCTCTCCTAGCTGGATTCGAATAGGTACATTTGAGTACTTTGCTCACAATGGTATGTTAAAAGAGCTTCATAAGCTTTTAGAGTATGCTATAGCTGAGTCCTATCCCCATTTGGTAGATGAGAGCGATCGCATAACACTTATGCTCAAGGAGTTTGTTACAAGGTCAGCAAAACTAATAGCCCAGTGGATGAGTATTGGCTTTAACCATGGGGTAATGAATACAGATAACTTCTCGATTGCTGGCTTAACAATCGATTATGGACCATTTGCCTTTTTAGACGACTATGACTTCAGCTATATCTGTAACCATACCGATAGAGAGGGTCGCTACAGCTTTGGTAACCAGCCTTACATTGCCAAGTGGAACATCGCTGCTCTCTTCTCTGCTCTTGCTACAAAATATAAAGAGATACCTTACAAATCGATCTTAAATGAGTTCGACCCACTCTACCACCACTTTTACCACTCACTCATGATGCAAAAACTAGGTCTAGAGAAGAGCCTCCCAAGCGACCAAAAGCTACTCCAACAGCTCTTAAGCACTCTCCAGCAACTCAGCATTGACTATACCCTCTTTTTTAGAGAGTTAAGCAACTATAGTGGCAACAGAGAGCCGCTTCTTCGTACAGCCCTCTACCACAATCCACTCAAGGAGTGGCTCGATATTTACGATAAACGCTTAGAGCTCGAAGAGTTAGAGACCACTGAACGATTAGAAAAGATGCGATCAATAAACCCAAAATATGTTCTTAAAAACTATATGCTCCAAGAGGCCATCGATGCAGCTCAAAAGAAAGAGTATCAAAAGGTGAAAGATCTCTTACAAATCGCTCAAAACCCATACAACGAACACCCAGAGTTCGAGCGATGGTCGCAAGCCACACCCGACTTTTATAAAA
>JALWMN010000072.1 GCA_027083895.1 Campylobacteraceae bacterium | reverse complement strand
TCTTTCTTCTTCTCTACCTCTTTTTGAGCCTCTTCTTGTTTTTTCGATGCTTCCTCTTTAGCCTGATCTTTCTTGCTTTCAGCCTCATCTTTTGCTTGATCTTTTTTCTCTTCTACTTGATCTTTCTTCTCTTCAGCTTTCTCTTTCGTATCTGTAGATTTATTGCTGCTATCCTCTTTATGTTTACTTCCACCTTTTAGATGAGCTTTTGCAATTGGATTGTCTTTAAGTTTCTCTTTAATTCTCTCACCACTTGCAAGAGCTTCTTTTATCTCATCCCCTTTGGCATCAGCATCAGATACAGCTATAACAGCAGTTAAAGCATTATTAATATCACTCTTTTTTGTTTTAACAGCACTCTTAGCCTCCTCTATAACAGAAACTACATCTTCTACCTTTTGCAAAATTTCACTCTCTGGTATACCTGCCTTACTAGCTGCATTCTCTACAGCGTTACTTACAACATCATCACCGATACTGCTACTGCTCTTTGCATCTGCAACTTCTTTAATTGTTTCAGTATCAATAGCTTTGAGAACATCTTCAGTAGTTTTATTGGCTTCCGCTGCCTTTTTTGCAACCATTGCAACAGCATCACTCAACTTTACTAACGCTAAGAGCTTTTTATCCTCAACACCCTTAACAAGCTTTAGTTTTGCTTCAACTGGATCGAAGTCTTTTACCTTCTCATACGCCTCTTTATCACCTTTAATAAGTGCAGCTGTTGCAAGTGGATTTGCTACAGCATCTTTACCGCTAGCTTTAAGCCCCATACGAATAACACTATCTTTAGCAGAAAAGACCCCATCTCCATCACTATCTACAAATGCATCTTTTGGAATTACATACTCTGCATCTGTTAAATCAAGGTCATTTGGTATATCAAATACAACCGATCCATTTGCATCTACTTTTGTAGATCGATACTCTTTATCCCCTACCTTAAGTGTAGCTGGTGTTACCAACTTTACAACATAAGCATCAGATGCTTTTATAGAACTTTGTGAACTTTTTGAATCCTGTTCTGTCTGTTGCGGTGGATTATCAGTTAAATGCTGTTTAGTCGTACTATCATCATCACAGCCAGATAATACTGTAATTGCAGCAAAAGCAAGCGACGTTAATCCTACAATTTTTATTTTCATATTTTACTCCCATTTTAGAATTTTGTACTCAAAATTATAACTAAATTAATTTTAAACTATCCATAAAATGGGAGTATTTATATTTTAATTGTGCTATTTTCCTCCTAATTCTACTCCAAGATAGATTGCTACCATTCCTAAAGCAATATTGATTGGCAATAGAAGAGATGGTAACAGCTTCATTTGCTCTTTTGCATCAGCTAATTTATCACTCTTAAATAGTTTTTCTGCTTTTGCTCGCTTTATATACATCAAAATATAATTAAGTGTCATAATAGTCCAAATTGCCTCTTTAATATGCACAAGTGGCGTTTTAAAACCAGCAAAAACAAAGATGACTCCAGTAATAATAAGTATTACAATAAATGGTATCACTACGTGGAAGAGTCTCTTTACAATCTCAAGAGTTTTGCCTAATTTTATCTTTGGGTCTTCAATACTCTGTAGACTAGGATGCACTGCTACTCGAATAGCGATCATTCCACCAATCCAAATAACTGCTGAAACCACATGTAAAAAAATAAGCACTGTTGCATAGTTTTGAAATAGTGTACTCATGATTTTCCTTTTTAAATTTTATTTTTAAACACCATTACAATAAGAAAATAAACTAAATTACAACTTAATTCCTAAAAGAATTGTAATTATAATCTATTTTTGGTACTATAAATAAAAACTTCAAAGGAGTAAAATGAAAGCTATCTTCTTTATTACTAGTAGCCTACTACTTTTTCTTAATGGCTGTGCTATGGGTACATATATGGGTACATATAAGAGAGTCGCAAGCGAATGTTCTACAAAAAGTGTAGTGTATAAGAGTGATATTAAAAAAGATTGTTTCTGTCCAAAGGAGCAGAAACAATGCCCATGTAGTGAGAATAGTGATGGTTATACACTACACGCTTATAGTAGAGAAGATTAACCTTCTCTCCACACAAATACCCTCTTTATAGAGAAGAGTTTTCATTTGTAAAGTTTTAAATTTTCCCAAAATCTTGTGTCCAAAAGAGTGTAACACTATTACCCTCTTCACTTTTGGCTTCACCCATACCAAAACTATTATACTCTCTACTCATTATATTAGAGCAGTGTCCATCTTTACTATTTATCCAATCTACAAAAATTGAGATCCACTCTTTCCCACTATAAGGAATACCATCTTTCATTATATACCCAACATTTTCACCTATATACTCACCACTAAAACCATGTAGTTTTACTCTCTCTCTAGCTGTACTTCCATTGCTTCCTCGGTGCCCTAGTTGATTATGTTCTAAGAGATCTTCACTATGTGCAATTGCTGCCTCTTCAAGGGAATCACTCCATGTCACTTCTCCTTTAATTGGTCCTTTATAGCCTCTTGCATCATTACATTGAATTGGAAGTGATCGAAAATAGTTTAAAAGAGCCAAATAGCGATCTTGTTGTGTCTTGGCACTCTCCCATCCCTTAACTTTACCATTCTCTATATCTCGATTGACACGATCTATATCTATAATTTCACCATCTTTGAATTGACTTTGTTGCTCTGCAAAAGCACTACTATTTAGATCAAATTCTGTAGGGAATTGTAACTCTTCACACCCATTTGTTACAATAAATATCGATAATAGGAGTAGACTTAATTTTAGCTTCATAATAATCCTTCCATTACGACTCAAAAAAAATTGTAAATTTAGAATAAACTTAATATATTACCATTATATGGGATTATTATATATTATTAAAACTGAAATGAATCTATAAAAATTCTATTTTTTAGAAAAATATCTTAAAATATTGCAGGCATCTCTATAGATTGGTTCATCTATAAATCCATACTTTGGATGCATAAATCCATTGATTGCATTATGTGCACTCGCTTCGAAGGCTCTTTTAATCTCTTTTGCACGCTCAATCTCCTCGTTCGTAGGTGCAAATATCTCATTGGCAATTGCTACTTGTGCTGGCCCCATACAGGCTTTGGAGCGAAAACCTAAGCTCCTCTCCCATAAGCAAAGTTTACGAAACTCCTCTAAGTTCTTATAGTCTTGATACATAAATGAGACTGGCTCCACCCCAATACTCTTAGCATCAATTAAGAATTTAGAGAGAATATAGGCAATTGTAGCATTATTATTAGTTAGTAGTGATTGGGGTAGTTTGAGATCGGCTAAGAGATCTAAAATACCCAAATTGGCTCGCTCAAAGGCACTATTTGGGCTCCAGCTAGAAAGTGAGTTAAATGCCTCTTTGGTCTCGAGCGAAATGTGTACCCTCTTTTCGCTCCCTAAGAGTGTTGCTACCTCATCTACCTCTTCTTGGCTCTTTACCTTTGAGATTCGGATCGCATTAAAGCAGTAACCTTTTAAAAACTCAATCTCCTCTCTTCCACCCTCCTCTAAGGGATTGATGCGAATAATTATCTCGCTCTTTGTACTTTTTAAATGACTAAGAAAAAAAGCAATATTAATAAGTGCCTCCTTTTTGCGTGAGGGGGCAATAGCATCTTCTAAATTAAGCGTTACAGCATCAGCTTCTAGCTGATCTAGACGGTTTAGATGCTTTAGCTTCAAAGGATTGAGCATCATATTTGAGCGGTGGAGGTTTTTTACCAATTTAAATCTATTCTTTGGATTTAAAAGTCTCTTTTTCTCAGCAAGAGATAACTGCTCTACCTCCTCTAGATTCTCAAAAATCACTGCACCTTCTCCTCTAATGCTCGAAGGTCGGCTGACTTATCATACTGGATATTGTATATCTTTAATATACGCTTCTGGCTCTCTTTTGCCTTGCTTACCTTAATAATCACCTTTTGGTTTTGAGCATCAACAAGACGGATAAATCCATCTTTTATAGCCATTATACGAGTGTAGAAGTCTTTAAAATCGACAATCTCTTTGCCATTTAGTTTTACTGGAAGATAGTTATAGAGGTTTTGGTTTCCACGATTGCTTCTATCTGGCAGTACCCCCAAAAGGACTACCTGCTCCTGCTTCTTCTTTGTTGCAAATTTTTGCAAAAGATTAATAAATTGGCAATTTTTATGCTTTCCACTACTTATAAGGTTTTCAACCAATGGGGAGAATATATAGCCCCCATAGATAAAGTAGCTAGGATCCCTATCATACTGGTAACTCTTAACAAGCCAAACTTCACTATTTTTATGCTTAAGTGGAACCTTAACCTCTAGCTGCTTTTTATTACGTAAGATTGTAAGCGTAACACTCTCTCCAAACTGATGCAGATCTGTAAGATACTTTGCAGAGGTATACTCATCTTGACGAAACATAACTGTTGCATCATCCTCAATTTTTACCCCATCAATTGCTAATATAATATCATCCTCTTTGAGATATCCATAGCTATTTCCAAGTGGCATAACCTTATTAACAATAATACCACTTTGCGACTCTTTAAGCCCATAATACTCTTTACTTGCACTATCTTCAAGCTTTGAAGATAAGATATGTAGCGATGGCACTCCATCGATCTTTCCATCCTTCCAATCTTTTAAGAAGTGCTTTATCATCACAGTTGGTACCAAATAACCTATACTTTGGCTCATTGTAATCCCTTGCATTACAACACCCACTATTTTCCCTTTGCTGATTGCTGGACCTCCACTATTGCCAGGATTGATCGCAGCATCTACCTGTATAGAGAGAAACTTCTCATTACTATGTACATAGCTCTGGTGTTCAATTCGCGATACTACCCCAGAGGTTACACTAAGCGTCTTTCCACCCATTGGGTAACCATAGACTAAAATCTTCTCTTCGCTAAATGGCAAATCCCCAATCTCAAGAGCCTTTATATCTTGAAAGAAGCTACTATTTTCTACCGTAATAAGAGCTAGATCGAGTTGGTGCGATACAGCAACCACTTTAGCAACATAGCGTCTTGCACTCCCATACTTTTGCACCTCTAAATAGGTACTATTAGAGACGACATGAGCATTGGTAAGGATAAGATTTTTGCCAATATAAGCACCACTACCACTTGAACGCTCTGTAGTACTAAGCCACGGCTTACGATAGCTCGCATCTTTTGAAGAGGTGTATATCTTTACAACAGCATGTTTAATATCATAATCGCTTAACTGTGCAAAGAGAGATGCTGTAAAAAATGCTATAAGAATCAGTAGTCGCAATGGGGATCCTTTTGTGCTAAAATTGGGTATAATTATACAAAAAAAGAGTTGATGATGTCGAGAGTTTTTTCAATACTTTTTTTAATCCTTTTTTTTAGTGGATGTAGCAGTGTTCACTATAACTCGCTATACCAAAGTAGTGATAATCCACGAATAGAGCAGCTTACAAATATGCTTTTAGAACTATCAAACGATCCAATGGAGTCTAAAGAGTTAGCCACCCTTGCTGTAAGACACTCTAAAGTACTTGCAAATCGCTACAACCTTGTCTCTCCCCCACTCTATCATAACTTTTTAGTCAATATTGGAAAGCGAAAAAAGGGGCTCTGTTATGACTTTGTAGATGATCTCATGGCAGAGATTCGCACACGAGACTTTAAACACTTCCGCTTCCGCTGGGGTCGAGCCAATGCTAACCAACTCGATGAGCATAATGTTATTGTTGTATTAGGTCCCAATACGCCTTTTCAAGAGGGGGTAATCCTTGATGCATGGCGAAAGAGTGGAGTCCTCTACTTTACAAAAGTAAAAAATGACCCCAAATATAACTTTAAACCATGGCTTGAAGGCGATAGAAGAATCCAATAAGTTATCTCTCTTTAGCATTTCCCATTCGCAGTTGCTGCAACTTCTCTTTAAGCTTTTGAAGTGTCGTTTTTTTCTCGCTTAAAGCCTCTTTTCCTTCTGGATAATCTTTTACACTTAAAGAGTAACTTCCATTAGTTTGTTTTAATGTAATTAAGAGTACAAAACCTTTCTCTTTATTGCACCCTTTTTTATAGCTATCCATCACCATCTCACTAATTGCGGTTGCTGCAATTACAGCATCATTTACTGCAAGTGTTGCATCGATA
>JALWMN010000071.1 GCA_027083895.1 Campylobacteraceae bacterium | reverse complement strand
ATATTATAATATCTTATAATTAATCATAAGGATAAAAAATACAAAAGAGTTGCCCAATCTCAAATAAACAGATAGTTGCAAATGTAGCAAGGATCAACGCCTTTTTTATCACGCTAGCAGTTCTTGTTTATCTCTATACCCACTCTTTTATTATCCCTCTACTTTTAGCAATAGATTTCTTTATTCGACTCTTTATTGCAACAAAATACAGCTACATTGTTATGCTCTCAAAAGCACTTAAGCAAGTTTTAGGAATCAAAACTATCATGATAGACGAAGCCCCAAAAGAGTAGCAGCATTTTTCGAACTTCTCTTTACAACTGCTCTAACACTCTTAACACTTATAGACTTCAACATGGCAAAAATAGTTGCATACATTCTACTACTCTGTAGCTCACTAGAACTCTTTTTCAACTACTGTCTAGGAGACTGTCGGACTCATCTGATTGAGGCGAAAAATTCAATCTTTTAGGCATATTTTTAGCTCGTTTGAGGCGAATAGCTGTAGCTATTTAACGATAAGGAGCTGAAAATAGGACAGAAGAGTGTATTTTGCAGCCAATTAAGCATGAGTCCGACAGTCTCCTAGAATGCCAATTCTACTACATCTATCAGAATCTAAAAAGGCTATTTGTTAAAGAATAATAGATGAGGTAACACTACCCTAACTCACTTATGAATTGTTGCGATCATCTCTTCTGTGACAGTTAATAGTTCATCTAAATACTCATTACATATAACAAAAATTGTCTCTGCATCCATATCAAAATAGTGGTGTGACAAAATATCACGAACTCCTTTAACACCTTTCCAATTTATTGTTGGATAGTTCGGAAGTAATTTATTCTCTGTTAATTTATCGATATTTTTAAACCCTTCACCAATTGCTATAAGTCTCATAGATATACTATCTAGCTTCTCTAGCCCCTCTTCGTTTACTAAAAAGTCATCACTACTCTTAATGTTTTTAAACCTCTTTTGAATTAATTCTATCGAATAGCGAATATCTCAAAGAGTTGCAAGAATCATCATCTCTTTGTCAGACATAAATAATATCCTTTTGTATCATTTTTAATAGTAGGGGCTTTATATTTTTATGCTCTCTTATAACATCAACTCTTTTTTGTAGATCCTCTTCTATCTGCTCTTTCATCTCTACCATTTTAAAAAGATCTGGTTTCATCTTAACAAATATATCTATATCACTATCTTCTCTATTATCTCCTCTTGCAAAAGAACCAAACAGAGCTATCTGCTCTATATCATACTTATCTGTAAACTCTTTTTTATGAGATCTCAAATAGTTTAAAATAGTCTCTTTATCCACTTTTGCCCTTTCAATGGATTACCTTATTAAATTATACCATACTTTTACCTTACCTGTTAAGTAGATCCATCAAACTCTTCTTAGGGTCTTTCCCCTCTAGTAGGGCTTCTACCTCGCTTGCTATTGGCAAGTAGATATCTTTTTCTTTTGCTATTTTCATTAGTGCCTTCGTTGTTGGTACCCCTTCGGCTACCTCTCCGAGCTCTTCTAAAACTGCTTCTAAGCTTTTTCCTTTTGCTAAGCCAAAGCCAACGCGATAGTTTCGAGAGAGATTACTACTAGCCGTTAAAAAGAGATCCCCAGCTCCACCTAAAGAGAGAAATGTCTCTAATTTTGCTCCAAAGTGAATGCCAAAGCGGCTCATCTCTACTAATCCTCTAGAAATTAAAGCTGCTCTTGCATTGTTTCCTAACTCTAAACCATCACAAACCCCTGCAGCAATAGCAATAACATTCTTATAGGCACCACTCACCTCTGCTCCAACCACATCGCTGTCGCTATAGGCTCTTATAAAACTAGGCATTGCGTCGGCAAAAGTTTTCGCTAACTCTAAATTTGTAGAGCTCACTACAAGTGCTGTTGGTAAAGATTTTACTACTTCGGCTGCAAACGATGGGCCAGAGAGAAACGATATTCGCTCTTTAGGCAAAAACTCTTCGTAGACTTCATTTAAAAATTTACCGCTACTTACTTCGATCCCCTTAGCAGCAACTAAAATCTTCTGTCCACTATCTTTAAAGTGCTTTCGCATAAACTCTCGCACAAATTGTGTCGGAATTGCCATTACAAGATACTCTCTCTTAAGTGCCTCACTCATTTGCACAAACTGAGCAACATCTCTTGTATGTCTTGAGCTAATTACAACTTCATTCTTCTCACTAAAAGCGTGCAGCAGGGCACTCCCCCACTTTCCTGCACCAATAATTGCCATTTGCATCTAATTACCTCCACACTCGAGCCTAAATCGCTCTAAATCTCTCTCTGTCCCTACACAGACAATTATATCATCTACATCAACTTTATGGTTATATCCAACAGTCCCAAAGACAAAGCTATTGCCCATCTCTTTATCAATCATCCCAACATAGATAATATTATACTTTTCAAAATCGATACTATCTAATCTTTTTCCATGCAAAGGTGATCCCTCATTTATTGGAATCTCTTTAAAGATATAGTTATGGCTCTTATTAATAAAACCTTGCAGAAACTTTGTTGCAACTGGTTTATTAAGTATATTCATAATCATATTTCCACTAATACTGTAAATATCAATTACCCTGCTAACTCCAGCCATTTTTAATTTATCAGTTAAGTGCAATGAGTCTGAGATAGCTAGTATGTAGTGCTCTTTATACATCTCTCGTAGTGTTAATGCCAAAAAGAGATTCTCATGATTATTATCCATTGCACAAATTAAATGAACACCCTCTTTGATATCCAAATTCTCAATAGATGCATCACTCTCTATATTAAATTTAATTACTTTTAAACCATCTAAATTGGCTAACTCAAACTCCTCATCACTATTAACTACAATTAAAAGATCAGCACTCCTCTCCTCCTTTATAGAGTTTGCTATCGATTTTCCAAACTTTCCATACCCAAATATGATAACACTCTTTAATCTGCTCATATCTACTACCCTATCTCATTGATAGATTTAAAATATTCAAGACTCAATTTATGCCCCAATACGATAAGAATATCTCTCTCTTTAAAAATATACTCCCTACCAGGATTAAACTTAAAGTGCCCCTCTATCCCATTTTGCACTCCAAAAAAAATAAGCTTATATCTATTAAAATCAACCTCCTCTACACTTTTACCAATAATTTTACTCTCTTTTGTTACATGAAACTCTTCGATTCGAGCAATTTCTCTTGCATTTAAAATTGCATTTACTGCTTTATACATTGTTGGATGTAAAATTGAAGCCACCATCATTGCAGATGCTGTCTCATTTGGTAAAAGTACCCTATCAGCACCTGCCCTCTTATATTTATTAAAGAGCTTTACACTACTTGCCCTAGCAATTACAGTAATATCTTTTGAGACACTCTTTGCATTTAAAGAGATATAGATATTCTCTATATCGCTCCCAGTAAGAGCCAAAAGTGTAATCTTTGCATTCTCATTATAGAGGCGGTTTATAACTTCAAATCTACTTGCATCATCAGCTATAGCATCGTGTCCATCAGTTATTGCCTCTTCGACCCTCTCTCGATTTTTATCCAATATAATATAGCGTCTCTTTTGCTCCTTTAAAAGCCTTAAAAATACCTTTGCAATCTGTCCATAACCACAAATAATTAAATACTCATCACTACTCGATATATACTCTGCAACTCTCTCCTCTTTAAGCTCATTTAACTTCTCTGAGAATGCAGAAACAATTACCGAAGTAGCAAAAGAGATCATCGTAATCCCTAAAATTACAATTACAAAAGCAATAACTCGTCCAATCTCACTCACTGGTGATATATCTCCATACCCAACAGTTGTAATTGTAATAAATGACCAATAGATTGTATCAAAGAGGTTATTTATATTACTATTTGTACTCTCTTCTGTAATATATAGTGCTAAACCACCAACAAATACTACAAATATCAAGAGAATAAAAAGTGTGATAAGTTCAAATTTTCTATCTGCTAAAACATTTAAAAATTGATGCAAACTCCTAGCATGATTGAGCACCTTCAAGAATCTAAAGAGTACAAAAATCCTTAAAATCCGTAATGGTCTATATGCTGGTAATATTGCCAAAAGATCTATAATAGCTATTGGAGTAAAGATATAAGAGATTTTTTTATTTAAACTCTTTAAAAAGATTTTTAAAAATCTTGGTTTTCGATTGAGAAATAAAGAGCTCTCATACTCATGAAGAATATCCCTACTTATATCATTATAGAGCCAAAAATTAATAAGATACTCTATAATAAAGACTCCTGTTGTAAAATAGACAGCATAGATCTCTAACCAAAGTGGTATTGGGTTCTTAACTTCATAAATAAAGACTATTACAGAAGAGATTATGAGAAAAATAAAAAAATAATCAAGATTCTTCTTATAGATATTTTTTGGGTCATGCAAAAGATCTCTTAAACTATTTTTTACTGCTTGGTACCTTTTAGATCTTGCCAAAAAGAGAAAAAAAGAGACAATAAAGTTTAGTTTTGCCTCCTTTTTGGCCATTAAGATAACCTCTGTTTTAAAAGTTCATTAACCTTTTGAGGATTTGCAGAACCACGACTTGCCTTCATCACTTGCCCAACAAAGAAGCCAAAGAGTTTCTCTTTTCCTGCCTTATACTCTGCTACTTTCTCTTCGTTATTTGTAAGTATCTCATCGATTATAGCTAAGATTGCACCATCATCACTTACTTGCTTTAAGCCAAGCTCTTCAATAATGGCATCTACATCAAACGTTTCATTCTCTATCATATAATCTAAAACATCCTTTGCACCCTTGCCTGAAACCGTACCATCTTCGATTTTAGAGACCAACTTACCTAGTACTTTTGCAGTTACTGGAGACTCTGTAATATCTAAGCTAAGCTTATTTAAACGACCTAAAAGCTCATTAATAAGCCAAGATGCAGCATTTTTTGCCTCTATACCAGACTCTAAAAGCTCCTCAAAATACTCAGCCAACTCTTTTTGTGCCGTAATAACCTCTGCATCATACTGCTTTAATTTGAACTCTTCTATATATCTTTGCACCTTTTGCTCTGGAAGCTCTGGGATCTTCTTAGCCGCTTCTATCATATCTTTAGTTACAATTAATGGGCGTAAATCTGGATCTGGAAAGTAACGATAATCGGCACTATCCTCTTTACCACGCATAGATTTTGTTTCACCCTTGAGTGTATCAAAAAGTCTCGTCTCTTGCCAAATCTCCTCTTGATATACCCCATCTTCGTAAGCTTCAATCTGTCGCTCTACCTCATACTCTATCGCTTGCTTTACAAACTTAAATGAGTTAAGATTCTTTATCTCTACTCTTGTGCCAAACTCCTTTTGCCCCTTTGGGCGAATAGATACATTCACATCACACCGAAAAGAGCCCTCTTGCATATTTGCATCGCTAATATCGAGGTATCTTACAAGCGAGTGGAGCCTCTTTAAGTACTCTACAGCTTCGTTGCTACTTCGCATATCTGGACCAGAGACTATCTCTAATAGGGGTGTACCTGCACGGTTAAGATCAACTTTCGAGATACTCCCCTCATGCATACTCTTTCCAGCATCAGCCTCAAGGTGAGCTTGCATTATAGATACCCTCTTCTTGCTTCCATCATCTCCATTAATAAAGAGCTCCCCATTTTTTACAATCGCACGGTAAAGCTGCGTAATCTGATACGCCATAGGACTATCTGGATAGAAATAACTCTTTCGATCAAAATAGGAGGTCTCATTCACATCTGCATTGATTGCATACCCAAAACGCATCGCCTTAATAACTGCCTCTTTGTTTACTACTGGCAAAGCTCCAGGCAAAGCTAAGCAAGTTGGACAAGTATTACTATTTTGATGCTCTGCAAAACTTGTAGCACATGAGCAAAAGAGTTTTGTTTTAGTATTAAGCTGCACATGAACCTCTAAACCAATAACTGTTTCAAACATATATAAACCCTTAATTTTAAACAAAGTTTATAGTGATTATACCAAATCAAAATAAAAAGGCATATTTATGAAGCGATAAGATTTTATCCAAAAGATAAAAAAATAAATTTTAGATTGAAAACTCTTTTTGATAAGACAAATCTTATGAACTTCTAAAGGTAGATACCTCAACGAAAGATTTTATT
>JALWMN010000070.1 GCA_027083895.1 Campylobacteraceae bacterium | reverse complement strand
AGATACTAAGTACCTATGTTACGCCACTGCTTAAGCTTGCCCAAAAAGATAAAGAGAGTAGAATCTATACTACATTTGTTCAAACTGGTACCGCTACTGGGCGGCTTGCTTCGAAAGATCCAAATTTGCAAAATATTCCTGTACGAAGTGAGCTTGGACGAAAAGTGCGGCGAGCCTTTATTGCTAAAGAGGGGTATAGTTTAGTCTCGATCGACTACTCGCAAATAGAGTTAAGGCTTTTGGCTCACTTTAGTGGGGATGCATCGCTCAAAGAGGCATTTAAAGAGGGGAAAGATATTCACCTAGAGACTGCTATTAGGCTCTTTGGCAAGGAGGAGGCTAAGAGTAAGAGAAACTTTGCAAAGTCAATTAATTTTGGTTTACTTTATGGTATGGGTTCTAGAAAGCTAAGTCAAGAGTTAGGTATAAGTACATCTGAAGCAAAAGAGATTATTGCAAACTACTTTGCAGCATTCCCAACTGTTAAGAGCTATTTAGAGTCGATCCAAGAGCAGGTGAAGCGGCGAGGGTATGTAGAGACACTTCTAAAGCGGCGTCGAATCTTTGACTACGAAGGGGCAAATGCGATGATGAAAGCTGCAATTTTACGAGAGGCAGTAAATACCGTCTTTCAAGGGAGTGCAGCAGATTTAATTAAGTTAGCAATGTTGGATATTGAGCGAGCTATTAATGAAGAGGAGCTTCAAGCTAAAATTTTGTTACAAATTCACGATGAGCTTATTTTAGAGATAAAAGAGGAGTATGCCCAGAAGTTAGCAGAGCGGTTTGCTTATATGATGGAGAATATCTATCCTCTTGAGATTGCTTTGCAGTGCTCAGTTAGTATCGCTAAAAGTTGGGATGAGCTTAAATAATTCTTAAGCCAAAGGGGTTCTTTTTGAATTTATCGTAATAAAATATATTTAGATTATAATTGCAAGAGTTAAACCAAAATTTTACATTAGAGATTAACAACTTGTAACAAATCATTTGCTCTAGGGAATTTACAAAAATCTATCAATTAACCTATGGGTTAACTTCAAGATTTTTGCAAACGCTCTAAAACAAAGCATTTGTCAAATTTTTGCTAATTCTATTGTAAAATTTTGGATGAAATTTTTAAGAAGGTTTTTTATGATTAAAAAGATTTTTTCAATGAAGGCTGCAGTTTTTGTAATGCTTCTATTTGCAGCAACAATTGGTGTTGCTACATTTATAGAGAATGATTACGGAACACAAACAGCTAGAGCCTTAATTTATAATGCTAAATGGTTTGAGATACTACTATTTTATTTTATAGCTATCCTAACATACAATATCTTTAAATATAAGATGTATAAACGTCCAAAATGGGGTCAGTTTCTGCTCCATAGTGCCTTTATATTAATTGCTGTTGGGGCACTGATTACCCGTTATATTGGCTATGAGGGGGTGTTGCATCTAAGAGAGGGAGAGGCTTCTAACAGAATGGTAAGTGACCATATGGTATTGAGTGTGGGTATTCAAGAGGGGAGTAAAGAGTATATTTTTGATAGAAAGATGCTCCTCTCTTCGATGACTAAGAATAGTTTGCACGATACTATAAAAGTTGATGATAAGAAGATCGATATTGAGTTGCTAAAGTATCTGCCAACTGCAAAAGAGGCTTTGGTAGAGAGTAGTGATGGGAGTGAGTATATAGAGCTTATGAGTGCTCCAGCAGGAGAGAGAGGAAAAACAGTCTTTTTAAAAGCTGGTGACTCAATTAATATGCGAGAGTTTACACTAAGTTTTGATACAAATGGCTCAAAAGGTGATGAAGTACTAATTAAAAAAGAGGGGCAGAAGCTCTATATAGTGACTCCTAAGAGGCTTTTTACAAAATCGATGGATACAATGGCTGATGGAGAGTTGGCACCTGGTAAGCATGAGTTAAAGAGCAGAACTCTCTATAGGCTTGGTGGAAGTGCCTTTGTTTTTAAAAAATACTACAAGAGTGCAAAAATTGATTATAAAAGCAGCTCTTTAAAGAGTAACTCTATGGAGCCACAGATGGTAGAGTTAAAGGTGAGTAGTGGCAAAGAGAGTAAGGTTGTTAGACTCTTTGGAGTTGCTGGAAATGTTGGTGAAGCTAAAAGGATTCATATAAATGGCATGGATATAACTTTACAGTATGGGGCGAAGATAATTCCATTGCCATTTACACTTAAGCTTGATAAGTTTGAGCTAGAGCGATATCCTGGTTCTATGAGCCCCTCTTCATATGCAAGTTGGGTACAAATTGATGATAAAGAGAAGGGGAGACATTTTCGATACCATATCTATATGAACCATGTATTAGACTATAGAGGATATAGATTTTTCCAATCATCTTATGATACTGATGAGAAAGGTTCAATCTTAAGTGTTAATCACGATCCAGGAGCTTTTCCTACATATCTTGGATATCTCCTTCTAACTATTGGATTTATATGGAGCTTTTTTTCAGAGCGAGGGAGAATAAAATCGCTTTTAAAGCGTTTAGAGCGATTAGATAAGCAAGTAGCTCTTTTCATCTTTATATCTATTTTATCTCTGGCCAATCTTCCCCTTTATGGCGGAGATATCGACAGCTCTCTATTAAGTAAAGAGGAGCTGCAAAAGATTCAAAGCATAGATCTTAACCATAGTGAAAAGTTTGCAAGATTAATTGTGCAAGATAGTGGTGGTCGGATGGAGCCACTCGATACTTTAGCATTGGAGGTTGTGCGAAAAATCTCTACAAAAAAAGGTTTTTTAGGGTTAAATTACAATCAGATTTTTATTGGAATTATTGTTTTGCCAGAGATCTACCATAAGTTACGTATGGTTAAGATTTCTCATCCACTATTGGTTAAAAAGTTAGGTTTGCCAAAAGGGGCTACATATGCCTCTTTTAACGATTTTTTTAGTGAGAGTGGTAAGGGTGATTATAAGATTGCAGATGATGTTGATAAGGCTAAAAAAACTAGAGCTGCTCAGAGAAGTAAGTATCAAAATGAGCTTATTAAAGTAGATGAGAAGTTAAATGTATTATATATGACAACTCAGGGCTATCTGCTAAAGTTGTTTCCTAAACCGAATGATCCAAATAACACATGGTATAATCCTCTAGATGCAGTAAAGGCATTTCCAGAGAAAGAGGGGCAGGTGGTTCGCTATATTATAGGAAGCTACCTTCGAAGTGCTACAGATGCTATTGATGGTGGTGATTGGAAAAAAGCGAATAATGCTATTGAGATTATAAGTAATTTTCAGAAGTTTTATGGTTCAAAAATTATGCCTTCGAAAGAGAAGGTAGAAGCAGAGATCTTCTATAATAGGTTAGGGCTATTTGATAAATTAAGTTTTGCATATATCACTATTGGGCTTGTGCTGCTATTTTTAGCTTTCCTTTCGATTATTAAGCCGCAACTAAATCTAAAACTATTTACAAAAACTATTACACTACTATTGATAGTAGTACTTTTACTCCATACATTTGGACTTGGACTACGCTGGTATATTGCTGAACATGCACCATGGAGTAATGCCTATGAGTCTATACTCTATATTGCTTGGGCAACAGCATTAGCTGGATTTGTATTTGCAAAAAGGTCACCACTTTCATTTGCAGCAACTTCTATTCTTGCGGGAATCTTTTTATTGGTTGCTTTTATTAGTTCACTTAACCCTCAAATTACAAATTTAGTACCTGTATTGAAATCTTACTGGTTAATGATTCATGTTGCAGTAATTACTGCAAGCTATGGCTTCTTGGGGCTTGGAGCACTCTTAGCGATAATTACTCTTATTTTAATGGTGGTAAATGGACGAAAAGAGCGAGAATATATTCAAAGGGCGATAAGAGAGTTAACAATTATTAATGAGATAACACTCCTAATAGGGCTAGCTCTTATTACTGTAGGAAACTTCTTAGGGGGAGTATGGGCAAATGAGAGTTGGGGGAGATATTGGGGGTGGGACCCTAAAGAGACTTGGGCAGCTGTAACGATCTTGGTTTATGCCGCAGTTGTACATATGCGTTTTATTCCTAGACTTAACTCTATTTATGCCTTTAATGTTGCTGCACTCTTGGCATACTTTAGCGTTATTATGACATATTTTGGCGTAAACTACTACTTAAGTGGTATGCACTCATATGCTGCTGGAGACCCGGTACCTATACCTACTTGGGTCTATTTTGCAGTTGCATCTGTCTTTGTGCTTATAGCTGCTGCTTGGAAGTATAGAGTTAAAGGGAAATTGTAGCATCGAAGTTCCTTGTTTAGTGTTTGGGCTTCCGATTATATTGAGCGAGTAGAAATTTGTAACATTCATCTATTCGAAATACGGAACATAGTACACAGAACATGTCCAATTGTTACTTTCAGCTGCAAAGCTTGCACTTTTTACACCTTTTTAGATGATACTTAGTTTCCTTTAGTTATAATTACAGCAATTTTTCTTTAGGAGTGTATATGGAAGAGACGGTTTTCACCTTTATTAGTTCGATTCTTGGTCATGGTGCACCAGCAGTGATTGGACATACTCTATTGGTTGCGATAATTATTATATTTGTTGCAAAATTAGCAACGAAAAAGTTAGATGTTGTTCCAAAGGGAATGCAAAATATCATGGAACTCTACCTTGGTGGCGTACTCTCTATGGGAAAAGATGTTGTTGGTGAAAAGTATGCAAGAAAGTATCTTCCACTTGTTGCAACGATTGGCCTTTTTGTTTTCTTCTCAAACTTAATTGGAATTATTCCTGGATTTGAGTCGCCAACAGCAAATATTAATGTTACATTACCTTTAGCATTAGCAGTATTCTTTTACTATAATTTTGAGGGGATTAAGAAAAATGGTGTGGTTCACTACTTTAAACACTTTATGGGTCCAGTACCTGCACTTGCACCTCTAATGTTCCCAATTGAGATTGTTTCGCATCTATCAAGAATTATCTCGCTTTCATTCCGACTGTTTGGTAACATTAAGGGTGATGATCTCTTCTTATGGGTACTTTTAATGTTAACTCCTTGGATTATTCCTTTAGTGCCATTTGCAATGCTCTCTTTTATGGCAGTACTTCAGACATTTATCTTTATGATACTTACCTATGTATATTTAGCAGGTGCAGTTTTAATGGATGAAGAGCATGAGCATAATGAGGAGACAGTAGCAGAAGATATGGCACAGAAAGCAACAATCTAATGCATCTACGCCCCCGATACATAAATATCTTAATAAGTATTTTATTGGGTGCAGCGTGGGCTTTTGCACTCTATGGTTTTGTAACTGGTTTTACTTCGATTTCTGCAAATATCTTTGTAAAGTTATTCAGTGCATTTTTACACTCTTTAGTTGGCCTCTTTTTTGTACTTCTATTAGAGGCTATCTATACCATATTTAAAATAAGAGAGCATCAGATAAAGAATAAGCAAGAGTAGCATAAATGATTGCATATGCTATAACTGATCCAAAAATTTTATGGAGTAATAGTGAGCGTTATATCAAAAATTTAAAAAGAGCCGATTGGGTATTGTATCGTGATAAAGAGTCTCAAGAGTATGCTAAAAGAGCAAAAGAGTTTCTTGTTCACTTTCGAAATGAGACTCCTAAATTATTACTGCATCAAGATTACTCTTTGGCTAAAGAGTTGGGTGTTTGGGGAGTGCATTTAACCTCAAAACAGTTTAGCGATATTGCTATAGCAAAAGAACTTGGACTTTTTGTAGTTATTAGTACACACTCTTTTGAAGAGATCGAACTTGCTCAAAATCTAGGGGCAGATGCTGTAACATTTAGTCCAATCTTTGCTTCGCCAGGTAAGGGGAAGCCTAAAGGTATAGAGCAATTAAAAGAGGCTACAAGGAGCTTTAACATTGATATTATTGCACTAGGAGGGATTGTAACAAAAGAGGAGTTAGAGCGTATTGCTAAAACTGATGCTGCAGGATTTGCCTCTATACGCTACTTTTTAAATAGTTTTTAGTGATAAAGAGTTAATTCCAAAATTTTACATTAGAGATTAACAACCTTTCGCAAATCATTTAGCTATAGGCATTTACAAAAATCCATCAATGAACCTATAGGTTAACCGCAAAATTTTTGCAAACACCCAAAACTTTAGCATTTGCTAAATCTTTGCTAATTCTAATACAAAATTTGAGTTAATAAAATCTTTAGTTGAGGTATCTACCTTTAGAAGTTCATAAG
>JALWMN010000069.1 GCA_027083895.1 Campylobacteraceae bacterium | reverse complement strand
CTTCTAGCAGTTGCTAGAGCAAGTAGTCACTCTCCAAGAGTAATTCACTTAAGTTATAAACCTAAAAATCCAAAGTCAGTAGTCTCTTTAGTAGGTAAAGGGCTTACTTATGATAGTGGTGGGTTAAGTTTGAAACCAAGTGATTTTATGGTTACAATGAAACTCGATAAGAGTGGAGCAACGGCAGTATTAGCTATTATGCAAGCAGTAAGTCGCTTAAAACTTCCAATTGAGGTTCATGGCTTTATAGGAGCTGTGGAGAATATGATAGGTGGCAATGCTTACAAACCAGATGATGTTTTAAGAGCAAAAAATGGTAAAACTATAGAGGTTAGAAATACTGATGCCGAGGGTCGTTTGGTACTAGCTGATATGCTTTGCTACGCTCAGCAAGAGGTAAAAGCAAACTATATTATCGATATGGCAACTCTAACAGGAGCTTGTGTTGTAGGATTGGGGCAATATACAGTTGGCGTTATGGGGAATAACCAAAAAATAGTAGATAAGATGCTCTATGCGGCCAATGTTGCCTCTGGCGAACTAGCAGCCCACCTTCCATTTAATCGACACCTTAAAAAGACACTCAAAAGCAATATTGCTGATATTTGCAATATCTCTAATACTAGATATGGTGGTGCAATAACTGCTGGCCTCTTTCTAGAGGAGTTTATTGAAGAGGAGAATAAACAAAAGTGGCTCCACCTTGATATTGCAGGACCTGCGTTTGTAGAGCATGAGTGGGGCGAAAACCCAACTGGTGCAAGTGGAGCTGGAGTAAGAATGGTAACTAAATTTATAGAGAAACTTGCTTTAGCAATAGAGGAAGAATAGGCATAAAGCTTTAAGCCAAAAGCTTGAAGCTAATGGATTTAACTCGTAGCCTTAAACTTTATCTGAAGGATCTAAACCATCACTGCACTTCACACTCACTACCCTCTCATCAGGCAAAGAGACAGCTGTTAATTTTCCATTCCAAACGCACCCTGTATCGGTTGCTAAGATATCATCTCTATTTAAAAAACCAAGTGTAGACCAGTGTCCAAAAACAATTTTTAGCTCTTTTTTTATCTTAGTTGGGCACTCAAACCATGGATAGAGATTAGGATTCTTCAGATCTTTTGGAGAACCTTTCTGTTTAAAATCTAAATGGCCATCTCTGTAGCAGTATCGCATTCGTGTAAAAGAGCCTAAAAAGTACCGCTCTAGCTCTACATTAGAGCCATTTGGCAAAAAGCATTCGCTCTCTTTACTCATCATAGCCTTTAGCCACTTTTTGGCATCTTTGCTCTGTAGCCTCTTTTGTAAAATATCGCTATAGTATTTTGCAGCTCCTAGCTCAATATTTGGGGCAACACCAGCGTGAGCCATGGCATAGCCAAGTTTATAATCGATATGCAAAAATGGCTGCTCTCTAAGCCACGCAATAAGCTTTTCTTTCTCTGGAGAGTTTAAAATTGGGTCTATGGTAGGGTTACTCTTTTTCAATCCAAAATATGCAGCAATGAGAGCAATATCGTGATTGCCTAAAACAATCTTAACACTTCTCCTTATAGAGTAGAGATACTCTAAAACCTCTAAACTGCCTTTTCCGCGATTTACTAAATCGCCAACAAGCCACAGGGTATCTTTTTTTGGGTTAAACTCTATCTTCTCTAATAGCTTTCTAAATGGCTTGTAACACCCTTGTATATCGCCAATGACCCAAGTCATTTGCAATCTCCTAGTAACTCTTTATATTTTTTAGCTTTCTGCTCTACACTCATACTTGCATAGGCAGGAGATGGCGAAGGGAGATAGATAGTTTTTATATCTAAGTGGCTAAAATATTTTTTGTAAATCTTTTCGGCTAAGCGACTTGTAAAAGCAATCTGCTCAATATTTGGATACTCCTTTAAGAGTGACTCTATATCGTTTGGTGTAATATCTTCTAAATTACTATCAGCCGAATTTTTTCGTTTGCAACTTTTTATTATATCCCATAAAGCCAACTTACACTGCTTTAGAAGCCAAACTCTTTGGTCTCTTAAATTTGCAGGATAGTTGCTAATTAGCGATAAAATCTTCCAAAACTGATTTTGAGGATGAGCATAATAGAAACTATTCTCAATCGATTTAAGACTAGGAAACGACCCCAAAACAAGCGTTTTACTACTCTTAAAAACAATTGGTTTTAATGGATGCTCCTGCTTCATAAAAATCCTTATTTGCTCTAAGCTCTGTGCTCTTAGCTCTCAGCTTATTTAAGCTCTTTTTGCAAAGTTCTTACAAATAAAATGATTGCAAAAATCATTACAAAAGTTAAGGCCAGCTCACTCCCTTTATGCATATTTTCAAAAATTTGGCTTCTTACAACCTTTTCACCTTGGCTTTGCATATCGATAATACTACTCATATAAAAATAGTTAAAGAGCAGGCTACTCATAATAAACCCAAGTGCACTTAAAGTTTTTACTAAATCTCTATTAAACCGCTTATATTGGTACCCCTCGTAAAGAGATACAGCAACTATCCCAACTAAAATAAAGTACTTCAATCCAATAAAATTGTGCGTCATAATAAGCCCCTCTTGAAAGCGGCTTAAAAGCTCGCCACCAAGCCACTTTTCGCTATGAAAGGTAACAGGAGCCACCACCGCCCCAGCATAAACACTAGCCCCTATAACTACCCCTAAAATCAACAGATAAACTATTGTAAAATACCTATTTGTCTTTAACTCTTGCATTCAAATCCTTTTTGAAGAGATATTATCTACTTTTGCTAAATATTAGCTTTTTTTGTTCAATATTAATTTGCTCAATACTTTTATAGTTGCTAATTTATAGGCTCACGTTTTTAATACTCTTTTAATACAGCAACTTCTTTTTGAAAATTACTTTTTTATGGCAAAAAGCGATTGTTTGCATTATGATTTATGCTCAATAACTTTATTTAATTGTTGCTTTCGCACTCTTTATCTCTTCAAAAGAGTGTAAGATTACAAATTATTTTTAATCTCTTTTTGAGTTTACTATTACTTATTGCAAATTGAACCCTCTAAAAAACCATTGATTTCACTCAAGATAGATAGAATTTTTCACTTTGCGAACGCAAAAAAATTTATTAAAAAGAGCAAACGCAAGCACCCCTTCGTGGTTAAGTGCTCTTTTTTAGCCTTTGGCTAACATAAATGTTTTTTGCTAAAATTATAAAGCTTTCATTCAATTCATAGTTTTTCAGAGGATTCAATTGTTTTTCTTAAAAATAATCAATACCTTACTTCAAAACTATTCGTAAACTGAACCTCTTTATCGCACATAGACATCTCTATTTCACTTACTTCACTCTTTGGTGATCCTTCGTTTAAAATCTCTAAAATTTCTGATATATTCTGATTTGGTTCAGTTTTAAGAACTACTTCTACAGTGCCATCTTTTAAATTTTTTACATACCCAATATACCCAGCTCTATTTAAGGCTTGCGATACATATTTACGATAGTAAACTCTTTGTACTTTGCCTTTTACAATAAACTTCGCACATCCCACTTTGTAAACCTCTCTATGGTATTGCTTTTTTAGCTCAATTATAGCAAAAAAGTTATAGAGATAGAAAAAATAGGCTAGTGAAATCTATTAAAGCAACTTAAATAGAGTAGGTATAAGAAAAATAATTAGGTCTAGTAGACTTTAAAAGAGACAAGAGGTGTTTTAAAATAAGATGCTTATAAGTAGTGTTGACCAAAGTATGTTAATTGTTACTATCTTATTTTAGCTGCCATTATAATCCTCTAGAGCATTTTGAAGCTTCTTAACAAGTGCATCTTGCAACTCTTTTGGACTCTCTATAACCAAATCTGGTAGCCACTTTTGAATAAATGGCAACACCTCTAACTCTTGGGTGTACTCTATAGTAAAGATAACCTCGCCACTCTCTAACTCTTTTACAAACTTTTGCGAAGGTATGTGGCGTTTCATACCCTCTTTAAAATATTTTGCAACACCCTGTTTTGCTCTCAATCTAGCCACTTTTGGTTGCACACCATAAAGAGTCATAGAGTTTTGAGCCTTTTTAATAAAGTCTATATACTTTTGGGTGTCAACACTTTGGAATCTACCTTGAGATGAGCGTTTTTTTACATCTTTTATAAAACTAAGTCTTAAAAAATGAAACTCTTTCTCTTTGGTAAGTACTGCAATATACCAGTTGTTATCCATAAAGACTAGTTTTAAAGGCTTTGCATCTTCATATAAGGTATCTTCGTTGTAGTGGTAGTAAATATCTCTATACTCCCTATTTTTTACTGCCTCTTTTAAATTTTTAAAAATCTTTTTTGCTTCTGGAGTGCTTAGCTCCTCCATAATATAGTTTTTAAAGACAAAAACCGACTCATTGGTAGCCAGTTTCTTTAGAGTACCCTTTTCTAACTCTTTAAAAATCGCTGGATCAAACTCTTTTGCTAGATCAAATAGATTATATAGATCATATTCATTATTTGCTATAAACTGCTCT
Source organism: Campylobacteraceae bacterium (assembly GCA_027083895.1). Taxonomy (GTDB): domain Bacteria; phylum Campylobacterota; class Campylobacteria; order Campylobacterales; family Sulfurovaceae; genus JAADEQ01. The sequence goes on along the minus strand of JALWMN010000069.1, from coordinate 1,715 downwards.
AGTACATCAGAGACCTTAATAAACTTCCATACATTCTTTTTACCCTGCTTTTCTATCTGGATAATTTGATGATACAACTCTTCTAAATTTTTTAGATATCTCTCTAGCGTCTTTGGAGAACAGTTATCAAGTCTTTCAAGAACATCTTTATCATAAGGAGTAATCTCACCTTTTTCTAAAAAAATCTCCATAAGTTTGTAGAGATATTGAGTTTTGTTTGGTTTTTTCTCTGCCATGAGTACCCCTTATTTGTTATTGAATTGAACTTTGAATCTCTCTATACTGTTTTCTCTTTAATTTACAACATTTTTCAAGATTTTTAATATTTTGTAAAATTAAATCGATGGTTGCAAAATTATTGAATTTCTAACGCCACCACTAACATAGATATTTCTCTATTATACTATTTTAATAGTATTTAGAACTAAATACTCATAAGATCCAAAATTGCTACTATTTTTTCACTTTGGATTCCTTTGTTTAGTAACTTCTAAAAATCACATGCTCAAATTTTGAGAACTTTTCTACCTTACCATCTGCAACTCTTTCAACGGTATCTCTTTTGGTAGTTGAGTGAACTGCTATTAAGCCAAGAGTTTTAACAAAGTTTACCATCTCAAAGCATCCTCCAAAGTCTCCTTGAATAAGTACATAATCACCCTCATTTGCATTAGCTTTTATAAACTCTTTTAAAGGAATTAAATACTCATCTAGCTCCTTAAGCTCTGGTGGAATATTAGACCATAAGTTTTGCAAATCATCTGGCAAGGCTACAAACTTCTCTACCCCTAGACTCTCTTTGGCATCTTTTTCTTGTTGTGTCGTTAATTTATGAGAAAAGAGTAAAAACATCTGTCTCATTTTAATCCTTTGAAAATTTTATAAAATTATATTAAAAAATTATGTCAACTCTTGTCTAAAAAGGATAAATTAAGCTATTTTGTATGAAATCTACCCAGATTATCACATAAGCTTAAATCCATTAAATCGTTATAAAAGTTATTATCAAATCGATTTTGTAGCTCTTTTGGGTCTAATTTGTATGCCAAACCGTGGTATCTAATTAGATCTAAAATATAATCTATCTCTTTTGTTTTAATCAAGCCTTCTTGTGCCATCTTCTCTAGGATAGGTTTTGCTTCTATGCTCGAAAGCTCTTCGTGTCCAAAAAACTGCACATAACCATTTTTAGAGTTTACTTTGCGGCTCTTTGGCTTGCCAATATCGTGCAAAAGTGCAGCAATACATACTGTTTTGCTAAAACTTTTAAGCTCTGCAATTTTACAAGTTATCATAGTATGGCTCCAGCAATCACCTTCAATATGATATGGATTGATCTGCTCTTCTCCATGCTCACACTTTTGCATAGATCTTTTTAATTCTGGGTAGTGTTTAGAAAACCAAGCAATTATCTCACCCATTTTGCCCCTTTTTTTGGCAAAATTGTATATTATAAAGTAGACAATATTAGTCTAAATTCTTCTAAAGTTGTAGATATATTTTTAGCTTGGTGAGTTCATATAAAATTTAGAGCTTAAGTTTTAGTAAAATGAAGAGATTGAAGTTAAAAATTAAAAACTAAAAGTGAAAAGTTTACGTTTAGTTATATTTTAATGTATTTGCACCGACTTGGCTGGGTGGATGATATTTATTGCTTCTAAGGTTGCAATAGTTCTTTGTAATTGATACAACTCTTGCCGTATGCTATGCTCACT
>JALWMN010000068.1 GCA_027083895.1 Campylobacteraceae bacterium | reverse complement strand
CCCTATACTCCACTTCGAGTGTCTGCTCGTTGTAGCGAGTTCCCTTACACGCATCGCACTCTACTAAGACATCTGGTAAAAAGTGCATCTCTATCTTTATTTGGCCCTCTCCTTGGCACTTTTCGCAACGTCCACCCTTTACATTAAAGCTAAATCGCCCTATTTTGTAGCCTCTAAGTTGAGCCTCTTTGGTTTGTGCAAAGAGTTTACGAATCTCATCCATAACTCCTGTATATGTTGCTGGATTTGAGCGTGGAGTTCTCCCAATTGGACTTTGATCGAGGTAGATAACTTTATCTAAATGCTCCAAGCCATTAATCTCTACCCCCTCTACCCTATTAACTTTTCTAGCACGGTTTAGAATCTCTTTTGCAGTTGGAAGAAGTGTTTGTAAAATCAATGAGCTCTTTCCACTCCCACTTACTCCAGTCACACATACAAAGTTTGATAGTGGAAATTTTACACTCAAATTTTGGATATTATTTAGATTAACATTATTAATCTCAAGCCATTTATCGCTAATTGGTTTTTGCTTATAGGATATTGTTTTACGACCAAAAAGGTAGTCGGCTGTAAGGGTGTTAGCTCTCTTAAGCTCCTCTACAGTTCCACTAAAGACAACTCTTCCACCAAATTTACCTGCACCTGGTCCAATATCGATAATATAATCGGCTGCTAGGATCGTCTCTTTATCATGTTCAACTACGATTACACTATTACCTTTGTCTCGCAGCGATTGGAGTGTGCGAATAAGCCGCAAAGTATCCCGCTCGTGCAAACCAATACTTGGCTCATCAAGCACATACATTACGCCTGTAAGTCCGCTACCTATTTGGCTAGCAATTCTAATTCTTTGTGCCTCTCCACCACTTATTGTTCGTGCATCACGACTAAGAGTAAGATAGCCAAGCCCAACATCGTATAGAAAAAAGAGTCGCTCTTGCAACTCTTTTAAAATTGGAGCTGCAATAAGCTCTTGTTGCGGTGTAAAGTGACTAAAATTTGATTCATCTGCAAAATATCTATAAGACTCCTCAATTGGCATATCGATAATATCGGCTATGTTTTTCCCATCTATTTTAACAGCTAAAGAGCGTGGTCTCAGACGGTGCCCACTACAACCATCACAAACTGTCTCTACCATATAGTCATCAAAATCTTTACTCTCATGCGACATATCATGAGCAATCTTTATAATCCCCGGCCAAGGCCTATTTAACTTATGCCGCTTCCATGTAAACGTTACATCCACAGGCAAACCATAAAGAATCGCTTTCTTTTGATGCTCTGGAAGCTCTCGATATGGTGTGGTAATATCGATCTCATTTTGTTCACAAAATGCTAGTAAAAATTGATAGTAGTAGCTTTTATTAAATCCGTAAATAATCTTTATAGCTCCATCATTAATTGGCAACTCTTGATCGATCACCTTTTTAATATCGAGTCTATAGCGTATGCCAAGCCCATCACACTCTGGACATGCACCCTTTGGAGAGTTAAAAGAGAAGCTAACAGGCTCTAATGGCTCAAAGCTTAACTTACAGTCAAAGCAGGCAAGGTGTTCCGAGTAGTGGTAATCTTTACGGCTTAACCCTACCTCTTCGTGATTTATCACTTCTATCTCCACTTCGCCATAGCTTAAATTAAGTGCTTTTTCAACATCTTGAGCAATCCGCTCTTTGCTCTCCTCTTTTACAACAACTCTATCGATTACTGCTTTGATGGTGTGCTTTTTTGTTTTGCTAAGCTCTATCTCATCATCGAGTCGCACCATTACACCATCGATCATGGCTCTAACATACCCTTTGTGGCGAAGCGACTCGATTAGATCAGCAAATGTACCTTTTTTCTCCTTTACAAGAGGAGCTAAGATAATTAGCTTTGCCCCTTGTGGCAGACGCATAACCTCAGTTATAATATCGCTTGCACTCATTTGCGAAATTGGCTTACCACAATTGTGACAATGTTGCTTACCAACCCTTGCAAAAAGGAGCCGTAGATAGTCGTAGATCTCTGTAATTGTACCCACGGTAGATCGTGGATTTTTAGAGGTTGTCTTTTGATCGATTGCAATTGCTGGGGTAAGCCCCTCGATTTTATCGACATCAGGCTTGCCTACTCGCCCTAAGAATTGGCGAGCATAGCTAGAGAGCGACTCTATATAACGCCGCTGCCCCTCTGCATAGAGTGTATTAAATGCTAAAGTAGACTTTCCACTCCCACTTATACCCGTTACAACTACTAGCTTATTTTTTGGAATCTCTAAATTGATAGATTGTAGATTATTCTCTCTAGCTCCATAAACTTCTATTTTACTACTCATAAACCCCTCTTAAAACCATATTTTATAAACTAACATTACTAAAATTACTAAATAGAGCACCACCATAGAGTATTTATGGTGGGTATCTTTTATCTTCTCTTTTATCTTTAAACCAATTATGACCCCAAAAGATGCCGCTAATGCTAGGGCAATTACTAAGTGGAGGTCTAAATTTAAGTTGTCAAATGTTCCTGCAAAGTATTTATAGAGTGTTCCTGATATCGAAGAGAATACTACAAAAAAGAGCCCAGCAGTTGCTGCCTTTTTACTAGGCATATGCAAAAAGCCAATAAGTATTGGAGTAAGCATTATAGACCCACCTACCCCTAGCATCATTGCAATTGTACCAATAATTAAACCAATAAGAAAAAGTGTAAATTTATTAAAACTTTTCTCTTCTACACCCTCTGCTGGTGTTTTTGCTGTAGCTACACGAATCAATGCAAAGAGAACAAGAGCTAAAAATATATACTGAAGCATCTCTTTTGGTAATATATCGGTAAAGTGTGCACCTATGGCACCACCAATTATGCCACCAATACCTACCCAGAGCCCTTCGTTAACTTCAAGTTTTCCCTTTTTATAATTGATATATGATCCATAGATAGAACTAAAAAGCATCTGCACAACCGACATACCAATCGCTGCTTTAATATTAAAACCAATAAGCATAAGTATTGGCACAAGGATCATACCTCCGCCGACACCAAAAAAGCCTGCTACTGCACCAACAAAAAGACCAACTACAATTAACTCTATTAACATACTCTACCTACTATCAAAATTGACCGTAAATTATAACACTTTTTTTTAAATATGATATAATTTTTTACCTCATAAATAAAGGAAATAGATGAGATACTTTCTAATACCTATAGTGGCTTCAGCAATTGGATTTGCCCAGTTTCAATATAGTATAAATCCTATTACAACAAATATAAAACAACGTATGATAAATGGAGGCTCTTATCGAGAGGGATGCCCCATTTCGCTAAATAACTTACGCTATCTTAAAATGAGCTACATTGGCTTTGACAATAGAGAGCACATTGGAGAGATGATAGTAAATAGAAGTGTCGCCAAAGAGGTAGTAGCAATATTTAGAGAACTCTACAAAGCAAAGTATCCTATTCGGAAGATGCGGCTTGTTAGCGATTATGGTGGAAGCGATTTTGCCTCTATCGAAGCCGATAACACCTCTGCCTTTAACTGCCGCCCAGTTGCTGGTACCAACAGATGGTCGAAGCATAGTTACGGTAAAGCTATCGATATTAATCCACTCGAGAACCCCTATGTGAGCAAAAGTGGACACACATCGCACAAAGGGTCACTGCAGTTTCTAAAAAGAGTTCGAAAAGGGAGTAGTGCCACGCAAAGAGCACTAATCTTACGGAACGACTTCATTGTAAAACTCTTTCAATCGTATGGATGGCGATGGGGTGGTGACTTTAATTGCTGCAAAGATTGGCAGCATTTTGATAAGAGGTAGTGGCTACGCCACAGCCCCCTCTAAGAGACTCTTAAGCATCTCAACAGAGATAATCTTTAGTTCAATATCTCTCCCTACTATCTTTTCGCTATAGCCTTGTATCTCTCTAAAGTATTGAAGGTCTGATTCATTCATACAGACAAACACATCTGCTCCACTATCGAAAGCCTCTAGCATAGTTTTAGCAGCTTTTAGGCTCGCAAAATCTCTATTGTATCCTACGAGACTCTGCCCAGCTTTTTTGTAGGCTAAATCGAAATCTATAACCTTTACGCCAGCCTCTTTTGCAAAATTTTTAATCTCGCTACTAATATGTGGAAGATTTTGGCTACCTACATAGAGTGCAATATTGCTTCTCTCTAAAGAGTCTATATCGTGCTTTCGCTTTTTGATTGCAAAAGAGGCGATTTTATCTAAAAATCCTCTCTCATCTTTTAAGTGAAGCATCGATTTAACCTCTTCTATCTTACCCTCTACGCTCTCGCCATTAAAGATATTATTCTCATATTCACAGTATCGAATACCACAAAAGTAGTCGTTAATAACTTCGAGAATCTCCTCTTTATATTCGCTACTCTCTTCTACAATTAACTTATGTGCCAAGAGGATAATTGCATCGCCAATATAATCTTTTTTATAGTTAAATGTCTCAGAGGCGTAGTGGTATGGATAGAGTGTTTTATAATACTCAAGATTCTCTTGAGTCTGTAGCTCTTTTGGAAGTTTATAAAACTGCTCTAAAAAGTCACTATCGTCAATTACTAAACCATTGCTTGCTCTATATGTCGAGAGGGGGTCGATAGTAAGCTCGCTCCCAAGTTTGTTTACAACTTCGCCTAGCTCTTCGTCTCCATTTACAACCAAACCATTGACTCTAAAGTAGAGATTCTCTTTTGGATAAGAGAAGTTTCGCTCCTCCTCTTTTATTAACTCTAGAACTTCACTTAGCTTCGTACTCTTATCTAAAACGAACTTAAATGGTTTATAGTATGGTAGATAGTCGGTTTTTGCATTAAAGAAAAAAGCTCTCATTCCTACATTTACATTTGACACTCGATTCTCCCAAATTTTTTGCTACTATTGTAATAAAAGTAGTATTAATCTGCGATAATCTCTGTAATAAACTTTTCTAAATTAGGGGAGTTGCTAACTTTTGTAAAATAGTGTCGCTAAAAGTGTTGCGATCTACAAGGGAATAGCTCCTCTTTTTGCTCTGTTGCAGTTGCAAAAATAGTTAAAGGTGTTTGGGTTAAACGGGCGATTCTCTCAACTCTATTTAGATTTTCAGGAGGAAATGCTATTAGCATCTCATACTCTTCGCCACTCTCACCAACTCGTGGCTCAATAATTTTAAGTGGTTTTGCATAGAGTCCACTCGACTTTAAAAACTTATTGGTGTCGCAATAGAGTCCATCACTAATATCCATACCAGCACTCAACCAAGGTGTAGAGGCTTTTATAAAATCGATTCGAAGAGTTGGCCTATAAAATTTAGACTCATCACTAATCCGCTCACCACTTAAGAGTTTCTCAAGATCCTCTTTAACACTCCCAAGCTCCCCAGTATAGGCAAGAAGATCGCCTGGTTTAATGCCATTTCGTTTCAGCGGAACTCTTGTTTTTCCAATCATTGTAATTGAGATTCCAAGCTTATCACTCCCAATAGTATCACCACCGATTATCTCAATATTATATTCACGCGAAAGTCTATTAAACTCTCTACTTAGTCGCTTTACAGCACTCTTTTTAATCGTTTTTGGAAATGCTACTGTAATTAACATATATTTTGTATTGGCATTCATAGCTACCATATCAGAGAGGTTAACCATAAAGGCTTTGTAGGCTATCTGCTCCATACTCATCCACCCCTTTTTGAAGTGGCTATCCTCCCAAAAGGCATCCATCGCATAGACCCACTCATCGATAAGTGCACCATCATCACCAATGTGTGGTGTTTTAATTTTTCTTATCCAGTAGTTCTCTAAATCCAAATGTTTCCCTTTTTAAAAAAATTAAATCCTCTAAAAAACTATGAATTAAATGAAAGCTTTATATTAGCAAAAAAATTTATCTTAGCCATAAAGCTAAATAAAGAGCACTTAACCACGAAGGGGCACTTACATTTGCACTTTTATAAATTTTTTTGCCTTCGCAAAGCGAAAAATTATATCTATAACTTGTGTAAAGTCAATGGTTTTTCAGAGGTTTAATACTCTCCTACATTTTTAGTTACAAATATTATAGCTAAATCATTTAAAATTTATGAAAAATGCTACAAAAAGTAATTTTTTAAGAGATTTTAGGCTCATTAAAGAAGAATCTCACTCCTTTTTGTGTAACAAATTAACACGATTAAGAAAATATCTATATACAATAGTAAAGTATTAATC
>JALWMN010000067.1 GCA_027083895.1 Campylobacteraceae bacterium | reverse complement strand
ACATAAAAAGAACATAAAAAGAGGTAGATTCATAATGAAACATATCCTTACTGAGGCAGGCTATCTTTTAAGTAATGCATTTGAGAAGTTTAATAGCCAAAAAGTTCTACACCCTTTTTTGACATCATTTGATCACGATAATAAAAAGAGAGTTGAATCTTTTCAAGATATATCTTATGAAATCTCCATACCAAGAGCTATCAGAAGCTTTGAGAATAATAGCCACAATGCTAAAGCTGCTATTGTCATCTACCCAGCAGAGATAGAAGAGAAAGGCGAGAGAAAACCTCTGCTTATACTTATGCTCAAAGACTACACTACAAATGACTATTTAACTATAGGGCAGCACTATGAAATCCGTCAAGGGTATTACATTCCAACTATTTATGAACTCCTCGATTATAGCTACTCTTTAGCCAACGATCTACACGATTTAGAGAAAGCATTCTGCCTAGGTGCAGAGAACTTTAATACATCAATGGCACTCTAAATACTCTCTCTTTAACTACTTTTAACTAATTAAGATAAAATTGTATTGATATATCACAAAAAGGGTTAAACTCTTAATGGCGTGGAAAGATCTATTAACAAAATACTCTCCTCTACTTGTTATAGGAGTATTTATCTCTATCTCAATTATAGTCAAATTTGGAATACTCTTCTTTTTACTCCTTGTACTCTTCTATTTTCTCCTCTACCATGCATACCGCATATACTCTGAACTTTTTAATGAAAAAAATCCTAAATATAAGTTACGTAAAATGTTGGCTGGCAAAGTAGTGTTTGATAACAATATATGGATGGGAGAGGAGTATAAGAGTCTCTTTGAGAATATTAAATATCTTTGCAAAGAGGGAAAGTATAAGGTTGTTCTCTTTAAGATACAACTTGAAGAGATTGCAAATATACGTAATAAAGCAAAAGATGAAGACTCCTTAGAGTACCAAATGGCAGAACTTGCAATCCAACGAATAGAGGATTTTCAAAAGAGTAAACTCTTAACACTCGAAGATAAATTAGAAAAGAGTCAAGAGAAAAAAGAGGAGAAACCAAAAGAAAAAAGTGAACAAGAGCTTTCCATAACTAAAGAGATTACTCTTAATATTAAACAAGAGAGCCCTAAACCAAAAAATCCTCCTCTCCCGACAGATCCTAAAGAGGCAATCCATAAATCCTATTTAATAGAGTCTCTTATTACGCGTCTTAGTAGTAAAAAGGAGTATACCTTTGTTTCACTCAATCCAGAGCTTCGTGTCAGATTGCGTGCCTATCTTATGGAGAATAGCAACCTTCAGGTAGATATTGTAGAGGTAAAAGCAGTAGAGAAGCAAGCAGAATATGTTGATAAGCAGCGAATGAAACGGTTGGAGAAACTTCTTAGCCATAAAGCTATCAAAAAGACTAAAGAGATTCCTACAGTAACCAAAAAGATCTACCAATTAGCTCGAAATCTCAAGAAACATTAAGAGAGACTTCCCATTTCTACTAAAATGATATATCCATCTTATCGTTTTTTAGTAAAAAGTATTGATTTTTCTCTTAAATTCAAATATAATTACTAGATACTACTAAAGGAAAAGGAGAAAGGTATGTTTAAAAAAATTCTACTCTCAACTATCGCAGCAGTTGCGGTAACTACAGCTACCAATGCAGCAGATTATGTACTTAAATTCAGCCATGTTGTAAGTGAAAATACACCTAAAGGGCAAGCGGCTCTCTTTTTTGAGAAGCGACTCGAGGAGCTAAGCAAGGGAAAAATTGATGTTCAAGTCTACCCAAACTCGCAACTCTATAAAGATAAAGCAGTTTTAAAGGCTCTTAAGCTAGACTCCGTACAGATGGCATGCCCATCATTCTCTAAATTTACCAAGACTGTACCACAATTAGCACTCTTTGATCTCCCTTTCCTCTTTAGGGATATGGATCATGTCCATAAGGTTCAAGATGGTGAAGTGGGACAAAAACTTAAAGATCTAGTCGCCGCAAAAGGGTTTGTGGTGCTTGATTATTGGGATAATGCATTTAAGCAGTTAACCTCTGCAAAAAAGGCTCTTTTAATGCCAGAGGATGCTAAGGGTCAAAAGTTTCGAATTATGAGTTCTAAAGTGTTAGAGGAGCAGTTTAAAGCTGTTGGTGCAAACCCACAAGTAATGCCATTTAGCGAAGTCTACTCAGCACTCCAGCAAGGAGTCATTGATGGGCAAGAGAATACAAACTCAAACATCTACACAAAAAAATTCTATGAGGTGCAAAAGTATATGACTCTAAGCAACCACGGCTACTTAGGATACCTTGTTGTTATGAGTAAAAAGTTCTACAATTCACTTCCAAAAGAGCTTCAAGAGGCTGTAAAACAAGCAATGAAAGAGGCAACTGCTAAAGAGCGTGAACTTGCAGCAAAACTTGATAAAGAGCAGTTAGCTAAAATTGAAGAGTATGCTAAAAAGACAGGAAAGTTAAAAATCTATACACTTCACGAAAAGCAAAAAGAGGCGTGGAGAAAAGTTATGAGCACAATCTATCCAAAGTTTTATGATAAGAGTCTCATTGGAAAAGATCTCATCGAAGCAGCTCAAAATACTAAGTAGTCCATTTAGCAGCGTGCGGTACCTTAACCGCACCTTCTCAAGGGAAAGAGATTTGCAATTTAAAGTAAATTAAATAAAAAGCAAAGCGAAGCTACATTTTTAGCTCTTCGCTCTAAACTCTAGGCTCTAAGCTTCCAACAAAGGAATAGATTATGAAACACATTATCTCTTTTATTGTAAATATAAGTAAAGCAATTGCAGCGTTTGGCATAGCTGCTGGAGTTGCATTAGCATTTGTAAATGTAGTTGCAAGATATATTTTTGAGAGCTCTTTAACTTGGGCTAGTGAACTAACAATCTACCTCTTTTTATGGAGCACCTTTTTTGGAGCAGTCTACTGCTTTAAGAAAGATGCTCATATCTCAGTTGATCTCCTCTTAGAAAAAGTATCACCAGCTTTGAAAAAATCTCTCATACTCATTACACTCCTAATCTCTACAATTTATGTAGCAGCTATTGCCTACTTTGGCTACCAATATGTACTGCTCTATATCGACCTTGGCGAAATATCGGTAGATTTAAATATTCCACTTTGGATTCCATATGTTGTTGTGCCAATCTCTTTTACCTTTAGTGCTATTGTACTTCTTTATAAAATTATAAATATAATCACAACACCTGCTAATGAGATTAAGATAAAGAGCGAAGCAGAGCAGACCTTAGAGGAGTTTGATAGTGAGAAACTACTTAAAAAAGTGCACCAAAAAACAGGGGGTATGCTATGAGAAAGCAGAAAGTGCAATGCATTAAACAAAAAGCTTTTAGCTTTAAGCCTTTAGCTTTAAGCAGACTCTAAAGGAGTATATTATGAGTATTGCTCTTCTCTTTGGACTCTTTTTTGGGCTTTTAATTATTGGTGCACCTATCGCAATTGCACTTGGAGCGTCTACTTTTATTACACTTGTTACCATGACCTCTACAAGTCCACTAGAGATAGCCGGTATGATATTTGAAAAGATCGATAGCTACTCACTTATGGCAATTCCTATGTTTATTTTGGCTGGAAATCTCCTCTCAAAAGGTAGTTCTGCAAGCAGAATTATCGAATTTGCCAAGAGTGTTGTTGGGCACTTTCCTGGTGGTTTACCAATGGCTGCAATTTTTGCAAGTATTATCTTTGCAGCAGTAAGCGGAAGCTCTCCAGCAACAGTTGTAGCAATTGGTTCAATTATGTTTGGAGCAATTGAACAAGCTGGTTATCCAAAACGATACGCAATTGGTACCGTTGCAACGGCTGGAAGCTTAGGAATTTTAATACCACCATCTATTGTACTAATAGTTTATGGTGTAACTGCTGAAGTGAGCATTGGTAAACTTTTTATGGCGGGGGTAATTCCTGGAATTATGATTGGGTTAATGATGATGGCAGTAACCTATATTGGTGCAATACGACTTGGCTTTCAAAAGAGTAAACCGCAGCCTTGGAGTGTACGTTTTCAAAAAATGAAAGATGCCTCTTGGGCACTTATGACTATAATTATCGTCATAGGTGGGATCTATGGAGGTATCTTTACACCTACAGAGGCTGCTGCAGTTGCAGCGGTGTGGGCTTTTTTTGTCTCTATGTTTATCTATCGCGATATTCAATGGAGCGACCTCTACGCAACATTTTTAGGTGCAGCTAAAACCTCAGCTATGATTATGTTTATTATTGCAAATGCAATGATCTTTGCACACTTCTTAACACTAGAGAATGTACCACACATGATTACGCAGCTACTTATTAATGCTCATGTTGGACCGATTCTCTTTTTAGTCTTTGTTAATATTCTCCTCTTCTTTGCGGGTGACTTTATGGAGCCAAGTGCAATTATTATGATTATGGTACCACTATTGCTACCAGTTGCAAAGGCACTTGGAATCGATCCTATCCACTTTGGGATTATAGTTACAATCAATATGGAGCTTGGTATGATCACCCCACCAGTTGGATTAAATCTCTTTGTAACAAGTGGAATTACAGGCGTAAGCTTAAAAGATGTAATAGTCTATGCATGGCCTTGGGCGAGTATGATTCTACTAGGACTCCTTATTGTTACCTATATTCCAGAGATCTCCTTATGGCTACCACATCTGATATATGGAGAGAGTTAATTTGTCTTAAAAATTACTATACCAATCAGAATAAGTAGCATAATAATTACAAAAACCTGTAAGCCACTTATTCGACTCGATGGTATCTCTTCGTCACTTCGCGAAAGACCAGTAAGTCCTATTTTATCTAAATCACTTAAGTCATTATGCTTCATCCTAGCCTCCTTAACAAACATTTAGATATTGAGTCCTCCAAAAAACTATGAATTGAATGAAGGCTTTATAATTTTAGCAAAAAAGTTTATCTTAGCCATAAGGTAAAAAAAGAGCACTTACCCCAGAAGGGGTGCTTGTGTTTGCTCTTTTTAATAAATTTTTTTGCGTTCGCAAAGTGAAAAAGTTCTATCTTGAGTGAGATCAATAGTTTTTCAGCGATTCCTATTATATAACAAAGCTAACAAAAATGCAAATCTAAGCTTCTACTATTATAATTTCGTATTTATTTTAATATAAAGGAATATTATGAAACAAAGCGCCTTTCTTGATAAGTATCCAGTATGGAGTTTAGAGTTGGATAAAAATGAAATTGCTTACAAAAGTATTGATGAGATTGTACAATACTTTAAAGAGAAGATACAAAACCATCCAATTGCTACAATGATTGCTGTCTTTAACCACTATGAACATACTAGCTCACTTCAAGATAGCGTAATTACTCCCGAAATTAAAGATATAAAAAATATAATTTTCTGCTTTGGAAAAGAGATTCCAAATACTAAGGTTGCAGCAGTTAGACCAAGAAGTATAGGTATATGTGAATTAGAAGATAAGTGGGTAATAGAGTTTTTAGAGGCTCCAAATGAAAAACTCAATAGTGTTATGCAGCAGTGGGCAAAGGAGTTAAAGGTAAATTAGTTCATTAGAGATACTTTATCTCTTCCCTTCTATATTTGACATACTTTTCTATTTGAGCTTTCATTTTGCAATATTTCTTTCAATTTCCATTCTTTGGTGCTAAACTTGTAAAAAAAATATGAAGGAAATATGATGAAAGCTCTTACACTTCTTAGTATTGCGTCTATGCTCTTTTTTAATGGGTGTAACCTATTCAAAGCAGAAGATACAAAAAGAGCAGAAATAACAAATTATGAAGATAGAGTAAGCTATAAAAAACAAGTTACTCTTAATGATCACAATCTTACGACACCAATAGAGATAAAAGATGGGCTTAGTTATCTACAAATTCTTAATGGCAACGATAGTAAATATTTTCAAATTGTGGGTACAAAAGTAAAACTTAAGGCAGATACTATAGAGTCTATAAATCAAAATGGAATAGATAGATTAACTGTCAAACTCTATGGTGTAAATAGTGATAAGAGCGATTTTATTATATTTTTAGAGGTAGCCATTCTTAATAAGCAAGATAATAATAGATCAAATGGTAACTCTGATGATGACAGCAACACTACTGATGGTAGTGGTGGCTCAGATCTTGATGACAATAGCAGCAGTAGTGACGATGGTGGCTCTTTAGGAGATAATAACGACTCTAGTAGCGGAGATGATAGCAATACGAC
>JALWMN010000066.1 GCA_027083895.1 Campylobacteraceae bacterium | reverse complement strand
TGTATCCGCTTACGAAGGCATTTATTTTAACACCTATTTGCCCACACTCTTTAACGCAACGCCCACTTGTAATGCCAGCAGATTTTACTATTAAGATTAAGACTCCTAATAAGAAGCTGCTTGTTGTGATAGATGGGCAAGATAGCTATGAGCTTGATAGAGAGGATATCTTAGAGATTCGTGGAGCTTGTAAGAGTGCAAAGCTCTTGCATAGAAAAGAGCGTAATTACTTTAGAGTGCTTAGAGATAAGCTATCGTGGGGTGAAGATTGATGCTAAGAAGAGTCTATATAAAAGAGCTTTTGGGCTTTAAAGAGTTAGATATAGAGTTCGATAAAGGCTTAAATATTATCACAGGGCCTAGTGGTGCTGGAAAGTCTGTTTTTATGGGGGCTATTTTAGCAAACTTTGGGCTAAGCAACCAAGAGGCAAATCTATGTGAAGTGGAGCTTTTGAAGCCAAAAGATTTAGAAAGCGAAGCGTATGAGCTTGATGATGAGATAACTATTAAGGCTATAAAGAGAGATAGAGTTCGCTTCTTTTTAGATGGACAGAAGATCTCAAAAAAGGCTCTTAAAGAGATGTTTGGTAATTATCTCTCTTATATTAGTGTGCGGCAGATGAAGGGCTTTGAAAATGAGGCTCTTTTAGAAGTTGTGGATAATTACTGTGGGAGTGCAGATAGTGCATTTGTAGAGAGCCTGAGTGAGTATAAAAGTCTATATAGCGAATATAAGCAGAAAGAGGCAGAGTTAGAGAGCCTTAGAGAGAAGATAAAGAAGTCAAACGAGCGGGTAGAGTTTTTAAAGTACGAGATAGAAAAGATTGCTTCGCTGAACCCAAAAGAGGGGGAGTATGAGGAGCTTTTAACGATAAAGAAGCAACTCTCGAAAATCGATAAAATTAGCGAAATTGCAAGCAGAGTAGATGCAATATTTGAGTACGAAGATGATGTGCATGAGCTCTTTGATATGCTTAATAAAGATAGTAGTTACTTTAGCGATGCAATGAACCAACTTCGAAGTGATTTAGAAGATATAGAGAGTTTAAGCGAAGAGTTGGCAGAGGTAAATATTGAAGAGGTTTTAAATAGGTTAGAGGAGTTAAATGCTCTAATTAAACGCTTTGGAACGATTAGCGAAGCATTAGAGTATTTAGAAGAGAAAAGAGTTGAGCTTAGTAGCTTTGAGACAATAAATGAGGATGTAAGTTATTTAGAGGAGTTTATAGATAAACGCAAAAGTGAGTTAGAGAAGTTAGCAGCTACAATCTCGAAAGCTCGAAAAGAGGGTGCAAAGGTAATAGAGGAGCGGCTTTTTGAGTACTTAAAAGAGTTAAAGTTACCAAGAGCAGAGTTTATATTTAGTAAAAGCGAGCTGTATGAGCTAGGAAGTGATGAACTCACAATAGAGCTTGATGGAAGCAGCGTAGAGCACTTAAGTGGAGGGGAGTTTAATAGGGTTAGATTGGCTCTTTTAACAGTAAATGCAGATAATAAAGTAGAAGAGGGTGTGATAATTTTAGATGAGATTGATGCCAATGTGAGTGGAGATGAGTCGATTGCTATTGCGAATATGATAAGTCGTCTCTCTAAAAGTTATCAAATTTTTGCAATATCGCACCAACCGCATCTAAGCTCTAAAGCTAATAGACATATTTTTATTAATAAAGATAGTAGTGGCAGTTACGCAAAAGTATTAAGTGAAGATGAGAGAGTCAAAGAGATAGCAAGAATTATTGGTGGCGAGAATTTTGATAAAGAGTCACTAGAGTTTGCGAAGAAGATAATGAAGCCTAGAGCTTAGTGCAAAGAGCTGAGAGCTTAACAATTAATAGCTCTATGCTCTTCGCTCTATGCTCTAAGCTTAAACATGTGAGGTAAAAATGATAATAGATACACATTGCCATTTGGATGATGAAAGATTTCAAGAGGATTTTGATGCAGTGTTAGCTCGTGCGAAAGAGGCTGGGGTAGGGAAGTTTATAATTCCTGGGGCTGATCCAGAGACTTTGCCAAGAGCTATTGAGTTAGCAGAGAGTTTTGAAGAGATTTTTTTTGCTGTTGGGGTGCACCCTTATGATAAAGAGAAGTTTGATTTAGAGTATTTAAGAGAGAATATTAAGCACTCTAAGTGTGTAGCAGTTGGGGAGTGTGGGTTAGATTACTATAGATTGCCAGAGTCCATGGAGGAAAAAGAGTTAGAGAAGCAGCAACAAAAAGAGATCTTTATTAAACAGATAGAACTTGCTAATGAGTATAAAAAGCCCTTAATTGTGCATATTAGAGAGGCGAGTTTAGACTCAAAAAATATCTTAAAAGAGTATGCAAAAGTTGGTGGTGTATTGCACTGCTACAATGCCAACGAGGGGCTTTTAGAGTTGGCTGAGAGAGGCTTTTATTTTGGAATTGGTGGGGTTTTAACTTTTAAGAATGCAAAAAAGTTAGTAAATGTTTACCCTAAGATACCAAAAGATAAGCTTCTTATAGAGACTGATGCCCCATATTTGACTCCACATCCATACAGAGGAAAACGAAATGAGCCAGCATATTGTAGGTTAGTTTTAGAAAAGATGGCAGCATTAAGTGGAGTGGATGAAAATGAGCTAGAAAATACTATTTTTAAAAATACACAAAGCCTCTTTAAAGGCATAATTGGAGATAATAATTAAAATTTTTTAATATTAAATTGGGGATTTGTGTGAAGAAAACTATTTATTCAATCATAATACTTCTTTTACTTACTGGATGTTCTCTTTATCAGCAACCTAGGCCATACTATATTGAGGGTGAAGAGATTATAGGAGGTGGCGAAGAGCTAGAGAGTGGTGATACACCAACTATTAGAAGCGGTAATCCAACAATAAAGGTTAAAAAGGGAGGCTATACAAGTGCAGCTCGTCATCGAGCTACCATGCGTTCCTATGTTGTTAATGGGAGAGTTTACCATCCGACATATGTTGCAATTGGTGATACAATGACAGGTATTGCTAGTTGGTATGGCCCAAATTTTCATGGAAAAGAGACTAGTAATGGTGAAATTTATAATATGTATGATCAAACCATTGCTCATAAAACGTGGCCAATGGATACGATGGTTAAGATTACAAACTTAGATAATGGTAAAAGTACAATTGCTAGGGTAAATGATAGAGGACCATTTGTTGCTGGAAGAGTTGCGGATTGTTCATATAGTGTAGGAAAACAGATTGGAATTGATAAAAAGGGGCTATGTCATGTAAAATTAGAAGTTGTAGGTTTTGCTGGTAAAGTTTATCAGCCAAAAGAGGGTGCACCTAAACCGAGGGTAAAATTGACAGATTTTGGCGTTCAGGTGGGTGCATTTGCAGTGAAAGCAAATGCGTTACGAATGAAAAAGAGATTCGAAGAGATTGCTGCTGGCAAAGAGGTGCTTGTTAAGAGTGGGCTCTCTGAAAAGACAGCAGTTATCTATAGAGTTCATGTAATGGGCTTTGGTTCCAAAGAGGAGGCACGAGACTTTATTAAAGATCATAATATTGCAGGTGGCTTTATTATAAGGAAGTAGGATGATAGTGCAAAGTAGAAAGACAAAAGAGACAGATATAAGAGTAGAGTTAAATCTTTATGGAACTGGAAAAGCAGATATTGCAACAGGTATTGGTTTTTTTGACCATATGCTCGATGCCTTTGCAAGACACTCTCTCATTGATTTAAACGTTGAATGTAAGGGCGATTTGCATATAGATGCACACCATAGTGTAGAAGATGTAGGTATTGTTTTGGGTAAGGCTCTCGGTGAGGCTATCTATCCAGCCAAAGGAATAGAGCGGTATGGAAATGCAACAGTAGTTATGGATGAAGCAAGTGTAAGTTGCGATATTGATCTTTCAAATCGTGCCTATTTGGTCTATGAGTTGCCATTAAATGAGGGCTCTATAAATGGATTTGATTTGGAGCTCGTAGAGGAGTTTTTTAAATCTGTTGCATTCAATATGCCACTTAATTTGCACTTAATTTTTAATAGAGGAACCAATAGGCATCATATTGCAGAGGCTGCGTTTAAGGCATTTGCAGTTGCACTAAGAAGGGCTGTAGTAAAAAATGATCGAATAGGTGTACCAAGTACTAAAGGTGTTCTATGAGTATAAAGCTTCTGCTGCTTGATGTTGATGGTACAATGACTGATGGGAAGATTGCATACACAAATAGTGGTGATGAGATAAAGAGTTTTTGTGTAAAAGATGGTTTAGCGATTGTAAGTTGGATGCGACTTGGTGGCTATGTGGCAATAGTGACTGGTAGAGAGTCTCAGATAGTTACAAAGCGAGCCAAAGAGTTGCAAATCAACTATCTCTACCAAGGGGTTAAAGATAAAAAGGCAGTTGTAGAGAAGATTTTAAAAGAGCTTAATATGGGATGGGAGAGTGTAGCAGCAATTGGGGATGACTTGAATGACCTCCCAATGCTCTTAAGAGCTCATAAATCGTATGCTCCTAGTAATGCAAATGAGTATGTTAAACAAAAAGTAGATACAATACTAAATGCATCTGGTGGAGAGGGTGCTGTTAGAGAGATGATCGAGGATCTTTTATATATGAGTGGAAAGATAGAGGCGTTTTGGGCACTATGGGAAGCAGAGTAGAAAAAGTTCTTTTAGGCTCTATAGTTATTGTTGCATTATTGGCTTATTTTCTTGCTAATAAGCAGTTTGAAAATACTGCTGTTGCAAAAAATGAGAAGAGTATAGAGCTAAATAGTTTAATTGAGTATGATATAAACCAAAGTGGTTTAATCTCTATATTGATAGCAAATAAGGCTTATGAGATCAATGAGATATGGTATTTAGCAAAACCTTTTGTTACTACTAAGGAGATAGAGTATCTAAAAGCTAAGAGAGCACTAGCAAAAAATGGTATTATTGAGTTTTTAGATGATGTCAGGGTGTTGCATAGAGATGGTAAAAGATATGCATCAGATAAGAGTTTTTATAATATTCGTACGAAGAAAATTATAACTCCAGGAGAGTTTGTTATTAAAAATTTTAGCCATATAATGCAAGGTGTTTCTATGGAGTATGATACAGTGACTGAGACAACGAAAGCAAAAAATGTAAAAGGGGTATTTACAATAAAAAAAGCGAAATAGAATGTTTGACTCATATTTTATTTTGCTATAATTACTAAAAAAGGAGCGTTAATGCGTTTAATAATATCTCTATTGATTTTATCATCTTTAGTAGTTGCAGGTGGTTTAGAGGTTACTTCGAAAGATTTTTTCTATAAAGAGGGTGATAGTAAAGCTGAATTTAGCGGTGATGTAGTGGCAAAAGAGGGTGAGAGTGTAATTAATAGTGATAGATTAATTGTCTTTTTAGATAAAGATAATGAGGCAAAAAAATATAAAGCGATAGGGCATGTCACTTTTGTAATAAAGAATCGTAAAAAAAATAGGGATGTGAGCGGAAGCTGTGCGACACTTACATATCTTCCAAATGAAGATAAATATATCTTAATTGGGAATGTTGTTTTGCATGATAATATTAAGAAGAGAGATGTTTATGGTGATGAAGTGATTGTTGATAATAAAAAAGGAACTTCTATTGCAAAAAGTAATTCGAAGCGACCAGTAAAGTTTATTTTTAATACCACTAAAAAGTAGTAGTGTGGATAAAACACCAACTATAGTCAAAGCAGAGTTTATAAAGTCTGCTCAAAGTATACAAGATAGTGTTAGTGAAAGCCGTAGCGAAGTTGTCTTTATGGGTCGCTCTAATGTAGGCAAGAGTTCTACAATTAACCTTTTAACAAATAGAAAAAATTTAGCAAAAAGTTCTGCAACACCTGGTAAGACACAACTTATTAATTTTTTTGATGTTGAGTATAGTTTTAAGGGAGAGAGGTATCCACTCTATTTTGTGGATCTTCCAGGATTTGGATATGCTAAAGTTTCAAAAGGTACAAAAGAGTTATGGCAAAAGAATCTTTTGGAGTATATTCAAAATCGTGTAGCAATACGGCTTTTTATCCATTTGAGGGATGCAAGACATCCAAATACAGCGATTGATAATAGAGTTGAAACATTTTTAAAAAAGATTATACGAGGTGATCAAAAATTTGTAACTATATTTACTAAAGGTGATAAATTAAAGCAAAAGGAGATGTCAAGTCTAAAAAGAGAGTATCCAGATGCAATAGTAATATCTAATCTTAAGCGTAGGGGGCACGAGAGGGTCCATCAAGAGATACTACACTCTATTTTTGGAGTTGAATTTGATTAAATTACAAAAAGCAACT
>JALWMN010000065.1 GCA_027083895.1 Campylobacteraceae bacterium | reverse complement strand
GGATAACATTATCTCCATTTGACTCATGACTCTCTCTCCTTTAGATACTCCTGAACAAACTCTCTTAGCTTCGCATAGATAAAACTATCTTTATAATTCTCTATCTTTCCACCACTCGCATTGGGGTGTCCACCACCATTACCTATCTCTTCTGCCATTTTAGCAACATCAACTTTATTATTACTTCTTAAACTAAAACCACCATGTGAATTGACATCCATATAGAAATCATAATCATCATTTGCTAGTAAAAAATTATTACCAATAAGTGATGTATTGCCTGTAGAGTATGTTAAGATTCCCTTCTTCCCCTTATACTCTATAGTCATTGCATCTCTATTCTTGCTAAGAACTTCTGTAATAAAGTCTGCAACTAAATTATCTTTTGTATCATTCTTTTTTAAGATAAAAAAATCTTTTTTGATCTTATGGAGTGCATCATCTAATGCAATTGGAGCCTCCTCTAGTGGGTATTTCTCTAAAATCTGCTTTGCAGCCTCTATTAAATGGAGTTTATAGGCTCTATCTTCATTTGCAAAGACAACTCTATTGACCTCTCTAGCACCACTTATCATTCCTAAAAGTACACGACCATATGGAAAATAGTCACTCTCATCTACCCAGATATCTATAGCATTGATAGCCTCTACAATTGCTCTATACCCCTCTTCTTTATCAAAATCAAAATGCTCCCTTAGCCAATCATAAGTAATCTTTGTTGCACAGCGTGTCGTATCTAAATAGTACCAAGCAAACCTCTCTGCTGCATTAGCACCCGTGCCATGATGGTCTAAAAGCACAATTTTAGCTCCTACCTTTAAAGCCTCTTTTTCAAGTGCATTCGCCTCTTTTGTAGTAAGATTTAAATCTGTAATTAAGATGAGTGGTTTAATAGATTTAAAACTCTTAATATCCTCTATTATCTGCTCAATACGAGCCGTTACCTCAGCACCATAGTTTGCATTATAGCACGCTATCTTATCAAAGACTTTTGTTGTTAAATATTGACACCCATATCCATCTAAATCGATATGAGAGAGGTGAAAAATATAATCAAAATCACTACTCATAAAATATCTCGTAAAGTGTTAAGTTTTTTAAATAGGAATCTATTTTATACTGAAACTTTGCTAAAAATGGAGATATTGCACAGCTTCCAATAGCACCATTTGGGCAAGTCTCAGCATACGATATACAATCAAAAACAGTTGGTCTTTTACCCTCTGCAGCCGCAATTATATCATAAAGTGTCAACTCTTTTGGGTCAGCTTTAAGCATATATCCCCCCTGAGCACCTCGAAGAGATACCAAAATATCACTCTTTGTTAAATTTTGCAAAATTTTTGCCAAAAAACTTTTTGGTATATTAAGCTCTTTTGCAATCTGCTCTGACCCTATTGCACCATCAGCTTTTAAAATTGCCTCTAATGAGAGCAGAGCATACTCGCTAGCTCTAGTTAATAACATTACATTCCTTACGATTTCGATAATTAGGACTATTTTACTCTAAATTAACTAAAAAATCGATTTATTTTAGATACTTCAGCATACAAAAGGGAACTCTTTACCTTTTTTAGATAGAATTACAGCTCAAAATACCAATCAGGAGGTCATTATGGCTTTAGATTCGGCGAAAAAGGCAGAGATTATCTCTAAATTTGCTCGCAACGAAAAAGATACAGGTTCACCAGAGGTGCAAATTGCTCTATTAACTGATAGAATTAAAAACTTAACAGAGCATTTAAAAGTAAATAAAAAAGATCATAGCTCTAGACTTGGTCTTTTAAAGCTTGTTGGTCAAAGAAGAAGACTAATGAGATACCTAAGAAAAAAAGACTTTGCTAAATATAACGAAGTTAAAGAGGCTTTAGGAATTAGAAACTAATTTTTTCCTCTCTTAAGACGCAACCCTTGTTGCGTTTTACTACTTAATTACACTCATCAGATAATCGCTTTAATAATAATCTCAATACACTAAAACAATTTATTAACTCTAGACTTTACCCTCTTCTCCATCCTTTTTGAGTCTCTATTTTTAACTTGAGTTATTTCATATCAAGTTATTTTAGTCATTTTATTACATTATAACTTGACAAAAGAAACTCAATATTGTATAATTCCATATCTTTTATCATCAGGAGGCTAATTAATGGCTAAAAAAGAAGAGAAAAGAGAGAATCAAGAGGAGTTAGAGAGTCAAGAGAATATAGAGACTCAAGAAGAGACCCAAGATGAAACTCAAGATGAAATTGAAGAAGAGGAGAGTGAACTTAAAAAGTGTCAAGAGGAGTTAGCAAAAGAGAAAGATAGATATATCAGAGCTCATGCTGATTTCGAAAATATGAAAAAGAGAATAGAAAGAGAGAAGCAAAATGCACTCATCTACGCCAATGAGGCATTTGCAAAAGATCTACTAACTGTATTAGACACTTTTGAAAATGCTCTAAAATCTATAGAACAGATAGAAAGCGATAGTGAAGATGCTATAGAGAAGATAAAAGAGGGTATGCAGTTAACCTATGAGCAGCTTCTCTCTATTCTTAAAAAACATGGTATTGAAGAGGTTGAGTGTGAAGGAGAGTTTAATCCTGAACTCCACCAGGCAGTTACTCAAATGGAGAGTGATGAACACGAAAGTGGTGAAATTGTACAAGTTCTACAAAAAGGATATAAGCTTAAAGAGAGACTACTTAGACCATCTATGGTGGCAACTTGTAAATAATTTAAGCCAAAGCAACTTAGGTTGCAAAATAAAAAGAGAAATTAAACTATAATTACCAAAACTAAACAAGGAGAGTGAAAATGAGTAAACCAATAGGAATCGACTTAGGAACAACAAACTCTGCAATGGCAGTATATGAGAATGGAGAAGCAAAAATTATTCCAAATAAAGAGGGAAGAAATACTACTCCATCTATTGTAGCTTTTACTGATAAAGGTGAAATATTAGTAGGAGAAACAGCAAAACGACAAATGGTAACCAACCCTAAAAAGACAGTTTACTCTGTTAAGAGAATTATGGGGTTAATGTGTAACGAAGATAAAGCTAAAGAGGCTAAAGAGAGACTTCCATACGATGTTGTAGATAAAAATGGTGCATGTGCAATCGAAATTGATGGAAAAGTATATACACCTCAAGAGATCTCTGCAAAAATCTTAATGAAATTAAAAGAGGATGCAGAAGCCTATCTTGGAACTGAAGTTAAAGATGCAGTTATTACAGTTCCAGCATACTTTAATGATGCACAAAGAAAGGCAACAAAAGAGGCAGGAACAATTGCTGGACTGAATGTATTAAGAATTATTAATGAACCAACTTCAGCAGCACTTGCATATGGTTTAGATAAAAAAGAGAGTGAAAATATTGCTGTATACGACCTTGGAGGGGGAACATTTGATGTTACAATCCTTGAGACTGGTGATGGCGTAGTAGAAGTTTTAGCAACAGGAGGGGATGCTTTCTTAGGTGGTGATGATTTTGATAACAGAATCATCGACTATGTTGCAGAAGAGTTTAAAAAAGATAATGGAATCGATCTTAAAGCTGATATGATGGCTCTCCAAAGACTAAAAGAGGCAGCAGAGAATGCAAAAAAAGAGCTCTCAACTGCAACTGAGACAGAGATTAACCTACCATTTATTACAGCAGATGCAAGTGGACCAAAACACTTAATTATTAAATTAACAAGAGCAAAATTTGAAAGCCTTATTGAAGATTTAGTAGAGAAGACAATAACTAAAATTGATGAAGTACTAAAAGAGTCTGGTTTAAGTAAGAGTGAAATTAAAGAGGTTGTAATGGTTGGTGGATCAACCAGAGTGCCACTTGTACAAGAGAAGGTAAAAGCTTACTTTGGTAAAGAGCTTAACAAATCTGTTAATCCAGATGAAGTTGTTGCAATTGGTGCGGCAATTCAAGGTGGTGTATTAACTGGTGATGTAAAAGATGTACTACTCTTAGATGTTACTCCACTTAGCCTTGGAATAGAGACATTAGGTGGTGTTACAACTAAAATTATCGAGAAAGGAACCACAATTCCAGCGAAGAAGAGCCAAATCTTCTCTACAGCAGAAGATAACCAACCAGCAGTTACAATTCACGTAGTTCAAGGTGAGCGTGAATTTGCAAAAGATAATAAATCGCTTGGTATGTTTGAGCTTAGTGGCATAGCACCAGCTCCTAGAGGAGTACCACAAATTGAGGTAACATTCGATATCGATGCAAACGGTATCTTAACTGTAAGTGCAGTAGATAAAGCAACTGGTAAATCGCAAGAGATTAAGATTACTGGTTCAAGCGGACTTAGCGAAGAAGAGATCCAAAAGATGATCCAAGAGGCAGAAGCTCATAAAGCTGAAGATGAGGCAAGAAAAGCTCTTGTAGAGGTCAAAAACCAAGCAGATGCACTTATCCACCAAACTAAAAAGGCTATGGGTGAATTAGGAGATAAAATTGATGCAAGCGACAAAGAGGCTGCAGAAAAAGTAATTGCAGAGTTAGAAGCATTAATCAAAGATGATAATGCAACTAAAGAGCAAATTGAAGCTAAAATTAATGAGCTTAATACTCATAACCAAAAAATAGCACAGCAAGCAGCTGCTGCAAATAGTGGTGCTGCAGGTGATGCATCAGCATCTTCAGCTAAAAAAGATGACGATGATGTAATTGATGCTGAAGTAGAGTAAAAACTCTACTTCACAACTATTTAAAAACCTCCCTTTTATTACTTTTATATCCATTAAATCGATTATTTTTCAAATTAATTATAATTTCACAATAATGCTACAATTTTTTGCTATAATAAAATTGTAAACAAAAAAAGGAGTCAAAAATGAAAAGGGTTATTATATCATTAGTATCAATTGCACTTGCAACAATCTTCTTTAATGGCTGTGTAACAAGTAATGCTGCAGGTGGTGCAGTAACTGGTGCAGCTATTGGTGGATTAGCTGGTGCAATGGTTGGAAACCATAGAGATGCAATGATTGGTGCAGCTGGAGGTGCAGTTGCAGGTGCTGTTATTGGTAAAGAAGAGGATGATCGCGAAAGAGAGCTTCGTCAAAGAGGCTACTAATATGCAATAAAGAGGCTAAGCCTCTTTATTATACATTCGCTTATTTACATTACAACTATAAACATTATAAAGATATTAAATTACTCACAACCTAACTCTTTTAAAAAAACATTTAACCAAAAATTTTGTATTAGAATTAGCAAAGATTTGGGTTAGAAGGATATAGTGGATTTTGCTTCCATAGAGTAAAAAATGCTAAAACATTCTCTCAACTAGCACACAAAATACTACAACGTTAAGACAAAATAGAAACTTATCTACCGAGCAAATATCAATACAATTAGTGATCTAAATATAATCTATCCTGGAAAACTAATGAGGATTTTAAAGAAATGATTAATTAAAGATAACCTCGAAGATATTTTCACCCTCATTTGCATCGTAGCGGTAACGAAATTGATAGTTTAACTTTTCAATAACTGTAGCTACTATATAGAGCCCTAAACCAAAACCTGCTGAACGTTTCTCCTCTTGAAAAAAGGGTTCAGTGTAGTAACTTAGCTTCTCTTTAAGTGGTTCCCCTTTTGATTTTACCATTATCTTATTTCCTACAACCACAATTTTAGCTGGCTTCTCCTTTCCATACTTTATTGCATTATCGATCAAATTCTTTAGTACAAGTGCCATCAAAGATTTATCAGTATAGAGTATTTGATCTTCATAATCAAAACTATAAAGAGACTCATCTTTCATAAGCATCTTTTGTGTCTCCTCAAAAATCTCACTCATTCTATAGTTCTTACGCTCAGGTATAAATGTATGCATTGTTACACGCTCTACTTGTGCTAAATCCTCAATAAGTTCATTCATTCTATCAAACGATCGTATAAGTATTTTGCGAATAGTCTTATCTTCAATTGTTTCTGCGGCAATACGACTTGTAGTAATAGGTGTTTTAAGCTCATGCATAATATTTCGCATAAAGAGATTTTTTGAAGAGATAAGCTGCCTAATATGGCGAATTGCCCGATCGAAATTCATAGCAATCTTACCTATCTCATCACTTCCCTCATGAGTAATCTTTACACTCAAATCTCCTGATGCAAACTGATCTATTTTCTTATTAAGACGTTTTAGAGGAGTAAGTTTTTTTAGCAACATTAGATAGACAACTAAAAGTAGTAACACAAGGATCACCGCAATTGAAAAGATAAACTGTGTAGTATAGCCTATTGGCTGATTATCTTTAAGCATCAATGTAAAATCCTCTCGTTGCAGATAGATATATGTATCATTGTCTACTTCAAAAACTCTGGCACGACCTAAAATTGAGTTTGCATCCATCCGAGTCTTTCCTCGATCCTCTATTGACTCTTTTACACTCTCTATCGGGATTACTTCTAAAGAGTTTTTCTCTAAAAATTTTT
>JALWMN010000064.1 GCA_027083895.1 Campylobacteraceae bacterium | reverse complement strand
GTTACTGGAAGAAAAATTGGCCGCTCAAAGCGAATAGACGATGTAATTGGCCGCTATATTGTCCATATTAAGAACTCCTTTCCACAACACCTTACACTCAATGGTCTACGCATTGTTATCGATTGTGCCAATGGTGCAGGATACATTGTTGGACCGACAGTTTTAGAAGAGCTAGGAGCAGATGTTATAGTTATTAATAACAAGCCAGATGGGTACAATATCAATGAGACTTGCGGAGCGATGCATCCAGAGGTATTAGCAAAAGCTGTACGGGAGTTCCGAGCAGATATTGGTATCGCATTAGATGGAGATGCCGATAGAATTGTAGTTGTTGATGAGAATGGCGAGAGAGTCAATGGGGATAAACTCATGGGGGCACTCGCTCGTTATCTCCACAAGAAGGGACTTTTGAAGAATAATAGCTTTGTTACAACTGTAATGAGCAACAAAGCACTCGATGACTATCTTGCAGAGTTTGGTATTAAAACCTACCGAAGTAGCGTTGGCGATAAGAATGTTGTAGAGCTTATGAAAAAAGTAGGCAGTAACTTTGGTGGAGAAGAGAGTGGGCACATTATCTTTAGCGATTATGCCAAAACTGGAGATGGCATCTTAAGCGGATTACAGACACTAGCTTATATCTTAGAGAGTGGCAAGAGGGCAAGCGAAGCACTCAATCCATTCGAACTCTATCCTCAAGAGAAGGTAAATCTTGAAATTGAAGAGAAGATCCCATTTGAGAAGATCCAAGGCTTAGAGGATCTTATTAAAGAGATCGAAGATTTGGGTATCCGCCATCTCTTTCGCTACTCTGGAACCGAAAATAAGATACGACTTCTCCTTGAAGGAAGCGATCCTCAAGAGTTAGAACGACTGATGCAAAAGAGTGTAACATTTTTTAAAAAGGCACTTAGCTAATGCGTTCTCTTATAATATTTGGCTTTGCACTTATTGGAGTCTTTCTTATCGATCAAGGCTTAAAGGATCTCTTTGAAGCAGGTTATAATTGGCAAAGTAAGTGTATCTCCTTGGAGCTTCACTACAATAAAGGGGTGGCTTTTAGTATGTTCGCCTTCCTTGGGGAGTACTTAAAATGGATACAGATGGCACTCGTAGCACTCTTAGCCTACTTAGCAATTCAAGAGGGTTGGCTTCACAAATACCCCTTAAGTGTTGGCTTTATCGCTGGTGGAGCAGTTGGCAATATTTATGATCGCTTTACCAAAGAGGGTGTTGTAGACTTTGTCTACTGGCACTGCGGCTTCGATTTTGCAGTCTTTAATTTTGCAGATGTGATGATCGATCTTGGTATTGCACTCATACTACTACAAGAGCTTCTTAAACTCAAAAAAGCAAAGCACTAAAGATGCTAAGAGCACTACTACCCTTAGGCTTACTCTTTTTTACTGGTGCACTTTATGGAGTCAATATTGTTCCCAAAGAGTATCATGGATCTGTACAATTTATCCAACAAATCGAATTAAATGCTAATTTTGATGGGGTTGATTTTAGTGAGATCTCAGGTCTAACTTACAATAGTAGAGATAAAAAACTCTATATGGTAAGCGATGAAGGGAAACTCTTTGAATTTTATGCTAACTTTACCAAAGATAGTTTAGAGCTTCGACCAATCACAGCACACTATCTGAAACGAAAAAGTGGAAAACGGCTTAAAAAGAGAAAGCGAGATAGTGAAGATATTGCACTCGATAAAAAAGGGGATCTCTATATCGCATTTGAGGGGAAACCAAAAATTTCTCTATTTCGAAAAGATGGAAGAAAAATTAAAAATATACCCCTTCCAAAGCAGTTAAAAAATGCTACCCTCCGCTCAAAAAATAAGTCGCTTGAATCTTTAACTTTTCATCCAAAGTATGGATTTATTACAGCTTTAGAGTACCCTCCAAAAGAGAACCCTAGAGAGGTGCAAACTATCTACTCTACAAGTGGTAGGGTGTGGCACATCAAGCTTGATCCTATTAAAAAAAATGCCATTACTGCAATAGAGGTGATGGATGATGGGAATCTTTTACTCCTTGAGAGAGCTTTTCTTGGCTACTTTGAGGGGTATGTCATTACGCTCAGAAAAATCTATATTAATAGTTGCAAAATAGACCCATGCAAAAGCAAAAAGATACTACAGATGCGAAGTAGCAATGGATGGAGGCTTGAGAACTTTGAAGGTTTAGCAAGAGTTGGCAAAGGTCGCTACCTCCTTATTAGCGATGATAATCAAAATCCATTCCAAAGAACACTCCTACTTTATATTCAAATCGATAAGGAGTAGAGGATTTATGCAATCATATCACTTTTTTAGCGGAATTTGCTATAATTTTTGTAAGTAAAACAGTGGGGAGTTAAAGGTGAATCAAAAACTTTTACAATATTCATTTATTCTTTTTGCCTTTACACTTCCACTCTCTCGTGGTGCTTTTAATTTTTTCTTTGCACTCTCACTACTCTTTTGGCTCTTAGAGGGAAATTTTAAATATAAAATAGCAACTATTAAAGAGAGAAAGATTCTTTGGGTATTTCTTCTTATCGCACTACTTACTATGCTCTCAGCACTCTTTAGCCACTCCTACCATAATGGCTTTTTAGCCAATGGTGAAAAATCGATTTTACGTGTCGTTATCACACACTACTTTCTCGTTCCCCTAATTATCGTCATTATGGCTACTAGCATCCAAAAGAGAACACTCCAATTAGCAATCTCTGCATTTTTACTAGCAATCTTTATTAGCGAAATTGCCTCCTATCTAGTTTTTTTCCATCTTATCGATGTAGATTATTTTAAATCTATCCATATTATCTATAAGTTCTCTTCTGTAGAAAACCCTAGCCCATTTATGCAACATATCGAATACTCTGTCTATTTAAGTATCGCTATCCTCTTTATGTTGCAGCAACTTATTCTCTCTCGCAACTTTTGGGTACGTGCCTTCATACTACTCTTCTTTATAAGTGCTACTATTAATCTCTTTATCAATGGTGGACGAACAGGACAACTCATCTATATCTTTGCAATGCTTACATATGCACTAAGCTACTTTCGTTTCCACATCAAAAACATTATTGCAACACTTTTTGCAATTGCTGCTATAGTCTTTTTAGCATATAACTTTAGCTCCACATTCCATAAACGTATCCATGAAGCTGTAATGAATATTGAACAGATGCAAAAAGGCAACTTCGATACCTCATGGGGCTCAAGAGTTGCATCCAATATTGTTACACTTGATTATCTTACAAGTTCTCCCAAACGTTTTCTCTTTGGGGCTGGTGCAGGAGACTCAAAGAGGGAGTATTTAGAGCATGCCAAAGAGCACTTTGCTCCAAATTACTATAAGGCAGTAGCCCATTTAGCCCATACTCACAACCAATATTTAGAGTATTGGCTTGATGGAACACTCTTTTCGCTTCTTCTCTTTCTACTCTATTTTATACTCCTATTGCGGCTTAATGTTCCAAAAGAGTATAAGCCGCTGCTTAATGCCTTTGCTGTAGCTGTTGCAATTGCAGCAATGACAGATGTACCCCTCTTTCGCTACCAACCAGCAATGCTTATTATGTTCCTTACAGGATACTTTATTAAACTCTCTACACTCCAAAGGAAAGCTCATTGAATATCTATATTATCAATTTAGCCAAAGATAGCACTAGAAGAGAGTTCCAGAAGCAACAGATGGAGAGGTTGCAACTTCATTATGAGATCGTAAATGCTACCACGATTGATGATATTTCAAAGATCTATAATGACTTTAAGGACCATTGGCAACGTCCTATGCGAGAGGTAGAAGTTGCCTGCTACTTTTCGCATCAAAAGTTATGGCAAAGAGTCTTAAAAGAGCAAAAACCTGCTCTTATACTTGAGGAT
The DNA here is from genome assembly GCA_027083895.1 of Campylobacteraceae bacterium. Taxonomy (GTDB): domain Bacteria; phylum Campylobacterota; class Campylobacteria; order Campylobacterales; family Sulfurovaceae; genus JAADEQ01. The sequence goes on along the minus strand of JALWMN010000064.1, from coordinate 2,588 downwards.
GATGCACTCCTTGGTAGTGAACTCCCAAAACTTCTAGAGATCTTTAATGAACTCCAAGAGATTGACCATATAAGTTTAGAGAGTGTAGGACGCAAAAAGCTTCTTGGTAAGAGAGCTATCCCCCTAGCACTTAAACCATTTCAACTCTCTCCGCTTATTATCGATAGATTTGGTGCTTGTGCTTATATTCTCTATCCAAGTGGTGCAAAAAAGCTTCTTGAGCATGAAAAGCGATATGGCATAGCTTTAGCTGATGCCCAGATTACAAGTTGCTTCATGCTACGCTCATACCAACTTGAACCAGCTTGTGCAATCCAGATGGATCGCTGCTCTCAATATAACTTAAAGGCTCCTTTAGAGCTACACTCCAATATCTCTACTATTCAAAAGTGTGCAATTCCACAAGGAAAGTACCTCTCCTTTAAGCGAAAACGGATTGCACACCAACTAAAGTTAGCTCTAAGATCGATAGAGTTTCTCTTTCGAACAAAGAGGCGTAAAATCGAAATATGTGATAGTTTAAAGGCATTATATGGATAAAGTAAATGTAATATGTATGAAGTGGGGTAGCAAGTTCCCACCCCTCTATGTCAATCGACTCTATGCAATGGTTAAACGGCACCTCTCACTCCCTTTTCGCTTTGTATGTTTTACCGAAAATAGCGAAGGGATTCGCAAAGAGGTAGAGATCCAAGCACTTCCAGAACTTGATCTTCCAGCACATCTACCAGAGCGAGGATGGCGAAAACTCACTGTTTTTGCAAAAAATTTTGGTGGCTTAAGTGGTACGACACTCTTTTTAGATCTCGATGTAGTTATTGTTGACTCTATCGATGAGTTCTTTAGCTACCCTGGTGAGTTTTTGATTGCTAGAGATCATCTAAGAAAGAGGCGTCTTGAGGGAAACTCCTCTGTCTTTCGCTTCGAAATTGGCAAATATCCAGAGATTTTAGACTATTTTATTGAAAATTTCGAGCAAATTCGCAAAGAGGTGCGGCATGAACAAGCCTACCTCTCACGTGAAATGGCAAAAAAAGGCAAATTAGAGTTTTGGCCAGATCAATGGGTTCCAAGCTTCAAATACCATTGTGCTCCATCATGGATAAAATCGTGGTTTGAGGCTCCAAAAATCCCTCAAGGGAGTAAAATTATCCTCTTTCATGGACTCCCAAATCCTCCAGAAGCTGCAAAAGGTATTAGTGGTAAGTGGTATAGGCATATTAAGCCATCTCCATGGATACTTGAACACTGGAGAGAGTAGAAAAGTTAAACCAAAAATTTGCATTAGAGATTAACAACCGTTCGCAAATCATTTAGCTATGGGCATTTACAAAAATCCATCAATTAACCTATGGGTTAACCTCAAAATTTTTGCAAACACCCTAAGCTTTAGCATTTGCCTAATCTTTGCTAATTCTAATAGAAAATTTGGGATAAATTTTTTGCTAAAATTATAAAGCTTTCATTCAATTCATAATTTTTAGAGGATTTGGTTGAATTAAGAGAGACTTAATTCTTTGCAAAATCATCTACATAGCAGTCTGTACCTACTATTCGCTCTCCTCCAACTTCCAAGCGAGTAAGTATATAACTCTTCGACTCTTTATCAAATCGTGCACTATAGAGTGCATCTATGATCACATTAGCGTCAAAATAGGCACTACTCTCCTCTAAATAGGTATCTTTTATATCGATACTATCGATATCAATCGTATCACAAAGGCTCTCAATAATATCTTCCGTAATGATACTATCTTGCCCCTCACTACACTCTATATACCCTAACTCTAGACTCTTACTATCAACTGTTTCACTATTGGTTTCAAAGCAAAACTCACCATCACCTACTCTTCGTAAGAGATAGAAGAGATCCCCCTCCTCTATTGCATTTAAGAAGCCATTTAACTCCTCTAATTTACGATTATTGAGTCTACAATCATCAACTCTCAAATACTCACCCCCAATTGATACTTTTAAGGAGTCAGCATAGAGTAGCCTAAGTTGCATTATCGCAGAGAGAGACTCAATCTCATTACTATCTATTCTCTCTTTTAAAGCTTCATAAAGCTCCTCTTGTCCCTTTTTTGAGGCCATATTGAAGTTTGCGATATTAAAGCCTAAATCTTCTCGTAAATTATAGAATGCTACAAACTCTCCTCGCCCCTCAAGAACTATTTGTGCCATTATCTCTTCCTTTTGCTTAGCTACTATCTAATTATACCCTAAAAGAGAGCCTATGATAGTAAGAGCTTCAAAAAATTATTCACTTTTTCGCCATTAATTAAGTACTATAGAGAGAGGCCTCAATATTATATATTGTTAATTTTTCCATCATAAACTATTTTAGAATCATCACTTAAAAGATACTTCAAAAAAACATGATTCGAAAGGTACTCTAGAGTATCATATTGACATTTCAAGTAAAAAGTAGAAATAAAAAGCTGCAACTCTCCCAAAGATAGATCTGAATCATTTTTATATGGTCAACTCAAAAGATTTAATATAACTGTAATTTAAGAGGATTGTGAACTTAAGTGCAATCCAGTAACACCAGCAATAATAAAGAGGATGCTGACAACTTTTAATAG